>PMOF01000001.1 GCA_003162495.1 Acidobacteriaceae bacterium | reverse complement strand
GTCGGGCCGGTGCTGGCCATCACCCCATTCAATTTCCCGCTGAATCTTGTAGCCCACAAGGCTGCGCCCGCCATGGCCGCCGGCTGTCCGCTCATTCTCAAGCCGGCTTTGCAAACTCCCTTCACCGCGCTCGCCCTCGGCGAATTGATTCTAAAGGCCGGCTGGTTGCCGGAAGCGCTCGCCATTTTGCCATTGAGCAACGCCGATACCGCCTGGCTGGCGGAGAAGGAAGATCGCATCAAGCTGGTCAGCTTCACCGGCTCGGCCAAAGTAGGATGGGAGCTCAAAGCCCGCTCCGGTCGCAAGCGCGTCATTCTCGAGCTCGGCGGCAATGCCGCGCTCATCGTCCATAGTGACTGGCGCGACCTTGACGAAGCCGCCAGCAGAACTGCCCATGCCGCCTTTGGCTATGCCGGCCAATCCTGCATCAGCGTGCAGCGCGTCTTTGTCCATCGCGGCGTCTTCCATACCTTTCTGTGGAAACTGGTCGAGCGCACGGCCGCGCTCGCCGCGGGAGATCCGTCCAATGAGAAAACTGAGATTGGCCCGCTCATTCGCCTCAGCGATGCCGAGCGGGTGGAGGCCTGGGTCAAGGAAGCTGTAGCGGGCGGCGCCAAACTGATTGCCGGTGGGGAGCGCCACGGTTCGGTGATCGCTCCGGCCATCCTGACGGGAACTAAACCAGGGATGAAAGTGCGCGACGAGGAGGTCTTTGGGCCCGTGCTGATCATCGAGCCCTATGAGGACTTCGAGCAGGCCCTGGCAGACGTGAACCACTCAAAATACGGTTTGCAGGCTGGCCTTCTCACCCGCGACGCCGGGCTCATCCTCACTGCCTATCGCGAACTTGAGGTCGGGGCGCTGATCGTCGGCGACACTCCCAATTGGCGCCTCGACCCCATGCCCTACGGCGGCGTCAAGGAGTCCGGACTGGGCCGCGAGGGGATTCGTTCCGCCATCCACGAAATGACCGAACCGCGGCTGCTGGTCATGTCCGGGCTCAGTTAATCCGGTAGGCAGAGGTCATCTGGCAAAGTCAGCCAGCGGAGCACCAGCTCAAAAAAAGCGCCCCCCGGGCACGCTTGCCTGGATGAGTTCCAGGTCTGGCCAACCGGAGGGGCGAGGAGCCGCAATCACAAGAAAATGGGCTGTCCGGCTTTCACGCCTGAAAGCGGATTGCTCCGCTTCACAGGGATCTGCTTTAGGCTCATTCTCTGGACCGAATCTGAATATAGTTGCCGGCTGGTGCATGGGACAGGTTCCATCGGGTACCATCCCTTCGATCTGATGCTAAATCTTTATTTCGAGCCGGTTTAATCCAGTATGGACAAGCGCATTGCCGGGACGTATGATACGCAATGCACTTGGTTTCACTGGAGTGATTGCTCTGCGCTTGCCACCCATGGGACCTTGTTTTTGATCCTGTTCCGGCCCAGTTAGCCGGGCCAGTTAGACAGTGCGCTTGCATCGGTGGCGCACCAAGTTGCTGACTCCGTGAAGTGTGGCTTGATCTGGAGAGTCGCGCCGCGTTAGCGGTTCTGCCGGGGAGTCGCAGCGATTGAACGATGAGGAAGGAGCAGGCCATGCCCCTGGTGCCGAAATCCGCGCAGGAAGTCCTGCAGCCCTACTCTGCTGCGGACGTTGCGGCGATCCGGGAGCAGTTGGACCGGCTGCTGGCTCATCCGCTTTTTTCCAACAGCAAACGTTATCCGGTGCTGCTCGCTTACGCCGTCGATCAGACTCTCAATGGCAATGCCGCCGACTTGAAGGAACGGAGCATTGGGATTGAGGTCTTTGGCCGGACGCCTAGTTATGATGCCAATGCCGATCCGGTGGTCCGCATCACAGCCGGCGAAGTACGCAAGCGGCTGATGCAGTACTATTACGATTCTGCTCACGACCAGGAACTGGTAATTGAACTCCCTACCGGATCCTATGTTCCCGTCTTTCACTATGCTGAGCCCCCTGCGGAGCCGGATTTGCCGGCGGCCGCCACGGAGCTGCTGCTGCCTGCCCTCGCGTCTGCCTCCGAGCCAGCCCGTTCCGCCTGGGGCTTTCGGTGGCTGTTGGTTGCCGCGCTCGTCATACTGGCCTGCGCTGCCGGGCTTGGCATCGGGCTGCGGTACCACGACGATCAGCCGCCGCCCTCCACCGCCATCGACCGCTTTTGGGCGCCGATCACCGCCGGCTCCGCCACCGCCACCTACTGTCTCGGCGAACCGGCCAAAAATCTCGATGCGGGCTCGATTAATTCCTTAGAGACTCCGGCGCCCGGTGCCAAGCCGGAACCACTTTACTTCCGCCTCCACCAGTCCGGCCTTTTCGCAATGGCCGATGTCGTTACGCTCACCCGCACCGCCGCTACTCTGGAAACGCGCCACAAGGCATTCCGCGTTGTTGCGGCCTCTGATGCCAGTTTCGCCCAGCTTCGCGAAGGCCCCATCGTGCTGATCGGCGCCTTTGACAACATCTGGACGCTGCGGGTAACACAGAAGCTCCGCTTCGGATTTGAGTCCAAGGATGGCGTTGCCCTGATCGTCGACCGAAAGAGTCAGAAACAAACCACATGGGCCACGGCCTGGGACTTGCCCTATCAAAAGCTCTCCCGCGACTATGCGATTGTCGCCCGAATTCACGACGGCACCACGGGCCAACCTGTAATTATTGCTGCCGGCATCTCTGAGGAGGGCACTGAGGCCGCCGGCGAAATTCTATATAACCCCGTCTATCTCGATTTGCTGCTCGCCAAGGCCCCGCCCAACTGGGAACAAATGAATATCGAGGCGGTCATCGAGACGCAGGTAATCGAGGGCCATTCCGGTCCGCCGACCGTACTCGCAGTCGAGGCTTGGTGACGCTCGCTGTTACGATTTGGCTTTCTGCGCGGCCCAACGCTTGCGCTGCGCATCGGCAATCCGCTTGCGCGCTTCGGGGCTCAACACGCGCTTCTTTCTTGCCTTCCCTTTGGCCTTGGCCGGAGCCTTCTTGGTTTTGTGCTTGGCGGTCTTTGGGTTGACCTTTCCGGTGCTGGCAAGCAGGGAGCGGGCATGTGTAAGCGTCGCGATCTCCGCATCGATTTGAGCGAGAATGGAATCAATGGACATAAGTCAAGCATAACTCAGAATCCGGATTTTGCACACAATTCAACGGGATATTCCGCGCACTCCCAGTAATCCCAATTCAGAACTATTTACTCCGCCTTACCCACCGCTTTCTCCTGATAGGCCTTCTGCAGAATAGTGAATGCAGATTTTTTCTGTCCCTGATCTGAGATAAGTCCCTTGCGATTAAACTCGTCTTGAATACCTGTCAAGGGCCGGTTAGGTGAGCGAAAATCCATCAGCACCCACGGGCTCATTCCTCTAAGTTGCGGAATCCGGTTGAGCATTGGCAATTGATGGCGAAAGAGATTGGCCTGGTATTCCTCGGTCCAGCGTTCGTTCTCGCCGCCATGCAGTCCGGCTTTGGCGTCGCCGCCAAATTCGCTCACGATCAAGGGTTTCTCATAGGCGATGCGCCAATCGGTCACATCGGCAGTTTCAGGATGCCCTTCATACCAGCCGATATATTCGTTGAAGCCGATCACATCCAATGCCTTGCCCAGCGGATCGTCGATGATCTTGGTGTGTCCCTCGCCCCGCACCAGCAG
>PMOF01000109.1 GCA_003162495.1 Acidobacteriaceae bacterium | reverse complement strand
GACCAGCACGATGAACCGGCCGACAATCTGCACGCCGGAGAAGGCGACAGAATCGGGGAAGGCGCGAAGGTATTGCCAGAAATTCAGTTTGGGCTCCACCTCGGCGGTGATTTTGCCCATGAGTTCGGAGACGGGGACGATGGTGTAGCCGTGTGCGCGCAGAGTGTCAATGAGCACAGGCAGCGCGGCCACAGTGGCGGAGCGTTCTCCCCCGCCGTCGTGCATCAGAATGACGGAGCCGCGGAACTGCGGCTTGGTTTTCATGATCTGCAATTGGTTGAGGACGGATTGTGTGATCTCAGCGGGAGATTTGCGAGGATGCTCGTTCCAGTCGTCGGTGTCGATCTTGCTGCCGATGATGATGTAGCCGTCGTTCTGGACGCGGAGCACGGGGTTGGCCTGGTCGTCGGTCTCCGGCTCTTCGTCAATGTCATAGGGAGGGCGAAAGTAGAGCGGCTCGACGCTGAGCTTGCTGGCAAAAAGACGCTCGGTGAGCCTGACCTGCAGGTCAAGCTGCTGCGGTGAGATTTCGCTGATGTCGGGATGGGTGTAGGTATGGTTGCCGATCTCATTGCCTTCGCGCGAGAGCCGCTGCATCAGGCCGATGTTTCCCGCGGCCTCATCGCCAATCAGGAAGAAAGTGCCCTTGACGTTTTTCTGCTTGAGGATGTCGAGGATCTTCGGAGTCCACTTGGGATCCGGTCCATCGTCAAAGGAGATGGCGACTTGATTGGGATGGTATCCGTAGTACTGCACGGTGTAAGTGCGGGGATAGACATCCATGTGCTCGTCGACGATGAGCTTCTTGCGGGGGTCGGTCTCATCGGTGTCGAGTTCGACGGTGCGCTTGCTGGGCTGGGGCAGGCCGGTGACGCGCATGATGTCGCCTTCGCCCTCAGTGTCTACGTCGTGGCCGGGCAGGACGTAGCCCAGAGCCTGCTGCGAGTCAGGGCTGCTCGGCTTGTCCCAGATGTTCCAGAGCGACCTGTCTTCAGTGCCGAGACGCCACAGCGCGAAGGTTTGCAGACCGAGTTGGCGAGCGGCGCGCAGCTCATTGAGGAGGGTGACGCCATCCAGGAACCAGACGACATGGCGCTGATTGCTGTCCTCGTCAATGTACTCGAAGTGTGGATTGAGGGTGTCGTAATCGAGGTCGAGGTCGGCGTCGGCGTCGGAGGCGCGCTGCCATGTGTCGGAGACGGACAGGTCTTCGGTATTGAGAACCTGGGGCTTGGGTAGCTTCTTATTCCTGGGGTTGGAAGCGGAGAGGGTCCAGTCGTAGCCGTAGTTGCCGACCGCGCAAATGAGCTTCTGCTTGGGCACGATTTTGAGTGCGCGGGAGAGATTGGCGACGAACCACTCCTGGCTGGCGATGGGCCCCGGATCGCTGGTGACCTGGTGCTGGTCGTAATTCATCAGAATGATGCCGTCGGAGTTGGCGGAGATCTGCTTGAGCTCGGCGTCGGTGGTGGCCACCGCAGTGTTGACGTAAAGGCGCAGGTCGCGCGGGTGCATGTCGGCATAGAGCTCCTTGATGAAGCTCTGGTAGGCCGGACCGGCGTCGTCGGGGAGGCTTTCAAAGTCCAGCGAAAGCCCGCGATAAACCGGATATGCGGTGAAGAAGCGCATCAGTTGCTGGCGCAGGGCGGCACGCTTGCCTGGGTCCTTGAGGAGTTCGCCAACATTGCCATCCCAGCTCTGGGTATTGGCGTTGAAGTTGTTCAGGTGAGGAAAGATTTCAGTGTCTTCCTTGGAAGCCTGAATGACGCGCTTGATGCGGTTCATGTCATCGGGATCGTGAACGGCTGCGCCGTCGACCACAGGGTATTCGCGATGGCTGTCATTCTGGATGGCCAGCAGCGTAGCCTGGGAAGAATCGACGTGGAGCCACTCAGGAAACAGGAGATCGATCTGGTGGACGTGCTCCTTGAACGAAGAGTAGCTGGCTTCGTCATAGGGCACGTAATAGGCGGCGCGCAGACTTTCGCCCGAGTTCAGCGGAATGTCAGAGGGTTTGCGGTTGGATTTGCGGCGAGAGGGCCGGGCTTTGGCGCCGCGCAACAGCGGAGAACGGTCGTTGAGGGCTTTGTAGTTGTGCTTGGGTGTGGGCAGCAGGAGTTCAGGCAGGTGCTGATTACGGAGAACGTTGAAAATAAAGGCGGCCAGAATCAGCGTGAAGAGGACGGCCACCACGTCGAGTACGCGGCGCAGGCGTTTCCATCGTTTGCGTTGGGGGTCGAAGAATATCTGTTTATCGGGCATGAACGGTTTGGTCTCAGCATGCGCGGAAACCATGGAAACGGTCTACGCTATACATTACGAATCGTATGGAAGCTGCTGACGAGAGTCAATTGACCGCTTGGGGCTGGATGGATGGCCGTGCGCGCCGGGGTCTGGCGATGGGGCTGGCGCTGGCGGCCGGAGCGGCGCTGCGGGTGTGGATGCTGAAGGCGTTTCCGCAGGTTGAAGGCGACACGCTGGTCTATGGAGGGTTGGCGAAGAACCTGCTGCTGCATGGGCGGTATGCGATCACAGACGGCAGCGGCGTGTTGCACTCGACTCTGATCCGGCTGCCGGGGTATCCGCTGTTTCTGGCGCTCTGTTTCAGCCTGTTTGGCATGGACAACTACAACGCAGTGGCCTGTGTGCAGATTGGGCTGGAGCTGCTGGGATGCCTGCTGCTGGCGGGGTTTGTGCGGCGCATTGCTTCGGACGGGGCGGCGCTCTGCACGCTTTGGCTGGCGGCGCTGTGCCCGTTTAGCGCTTCCTATGCGGCGGCTCCGTTGACAGAGGCGGCGACGCTGTTTGCGATCGCGCTGGCGCTGTGGGCGATGGCTGGGTTCCAGGCGCGGCCGGGCTGGAGAAGCGCGCTCGCGTTTACGTTTGCGGTGGTGTTTGCGGCGCTGTTGCGGCCGGATGGGGCGCTGCTGGGGGTGGCGCTGGCCCCGGCACTGGCCCCGGCGATGCTGGCAGGGTTGAAACGCGGGGCGGTCTCGAAGGAAAAGCTGACGCGCATGGCGATGGTTTGCGTCTTGCTGGCGCTGATCCCGTTTGCGGGGTGGACGTGGCGGAACTGGCGGGTGTTCCATGTGTTTGAGCCGCTGGCGCCGCGCTACGCGAACGATCCCGGCGAGGAGATTCATCACGGCTGGCAGCGCTGGGTGAAGACCTGGAGCCTGGATTTTGTTTCGACGTATGACATTTACTGGAATGTGCCGGACGGTCCGTTCGATCTGAGCAAGCTGCCGAGCCGGGCGTTCGACTCGCCGGCGCAGCATGCGGAGACGGCCGCGCTGGCGCAGGCTTATGACGAGAATGGGCAGGAATTTACGCCGGCAATCGATAACGGATTTGCGCAGCTGGCGGAGGAGCGGGTGAAAGCGAAGCCGCTGCGGTATTACCTCTGGCTGCCGCTGGGGAGAATGGCCGATATGTGGGTGCGGCCGCGGGTGGAAAATCTGCCCATCGACCTGGACTGGTGGGTGTATCCGCATCACAACCTGGAGACGCGGTTCAGTTGGGCGTATGGGGGACTGAACGCAGCGTATCTGCTGCTGGCATTGGCGGGGCTGTTTATGAGGCCAAGATACTGGCCGTGGATGTTGACCTACATGGTGCTGCGGAGCGCTTTGCTGATGACTGTTGAGGCGCCCGAGGCGCGCTATACGCTGGAATGTTTTCCGATGGTGTTTGCGCTGGGAGGGATTGCAGTCTACCGGTTGACGACATGGGTATTCTTATCGGTCTTGAAAGTGAAGGCGTCCGACGGGAGAGACTGATTGACCTTGATGTTGGAGTAGAGACCGGTGCGGGAAACGCCCTGGCCCTCGTCAAAGACCTGCTTGAGGCTCACGCCGCGGTCGGGGTCAATCCAGATGGTCACTTTGGGAAGGTTCTTCTTGATGGCCGGGTCTTTTGGCACCAGTTCGAGCTTCTCCGTTTTGACTCCGTCGATTGTCTCCGGGCCCAGGTCCTTGATATCCCACTTTTGCTCCAGATCTTTGCCGCCGGCGCCGAAGCCAAGCGTGAACCAGCCCTGATATTGAGCGAATTTGCTGAGCGTGGTGACCTGGTTGACCAGCTTCTCATAAAGCTTGACGGTCCCACCTGAGTAGACATACACCTTGGGCGCCGGCTTGCCGTTCTCCTGGGCAATATGCACACCCATCTGAAAGCTGCTGCCTTTGCGCTCGTAATAGACGACGCCTTTCTGCACATCGGTGTCGGGGAACGGGTCGGTCTGCACGGTGTCGAACTCGACGTCGGCGGAGGTGGAACGGAAGTTGGCGGCGGCCACATCGAGGCGGTGGAGGGTGTTGTTCAGCTGGTCTTGCTGAGCATGGGCCAAGGAACCGGGGAAGAGAACCAGGGCGATGAACGCGGCAACTACAAGCTTGTTTCCTGGTTGCATGGTTTCCTCATTCGGTTGGACACCCGGCCTGCGGGGGAAGAAGCAAAGAAAAAATGGTGTTAGCGGTGGGCCCAGACTTTCCATGCAAGATTTCCCTGGGTGTCGGTGAAGGTTTCCCAGTGCTCGATCACGACGGCGTCGCCGGTGACCGGTTCCATGGCCTTGCGCAATGCTTTTTTAACGTCCGCATCCGAGGCTCCGGCGGGAACATTGGCGTCGGCGTCCTGAAGGGTGACGATGAGGCCAAGGCCATCGTTGGCGACCACCTGAACGGGATGGGCAGGGCCGCCGATGGGGAACGGTCTGTCGCCGTAGCTCCAGCCTTTGATCTGCGGGGTGACGAAGATGAAGAGCAGGATCAGGGTGACCATGATGTCGTAGTGAAACGAGCCGCGGGAATAGGTCCAGTAGAAATAACTGAGCAGGATCTGCTTGACGGTTCGGCGGGTTGGGGGAGCGATCGAGACTGAGGACGGGGCTGGGTTTGAGGTTGCCATTCTACTTCCTTCACGGGTGGGGCTGGGGCACGATTCTGTCGAGGCCGCCCATGTAGGGGCGGAGTGGCTCGGGAATGAGTACGGAGCCGTCGGGCTGTTGATAGTTCTCCAGGATGGCCAGCCAGGTGCGACCGACGGCGAGACCGCTGCCATTGATGGTGTGGACAAATTCGGGCTTGGCTTTGACGCCTTTTCCCGCGGCGGGGCGGTAGCGGATGTTGGCGCGGCGAGCCTGAAAGGCTTCGAAGTTGGAGCAGGAGGAGATTTCGCGGTAGAGCTGCTGGCCGGGAAGCCATACCTCGAGATCGTAAGTCTTGGCGGAAGAGAAGCCGGTGTCGCCGGCGCAGAGCAGGACGCGGCGGTAGGGCAGCCCGAGGGCTTCGAGGATTTCTTCGGCATCGCGGGTCAGGCTCTCGTGCTCGCGGTCGGAGTCTTCGGGGCGTGTGAACTTGACCAGTTCGACTTTTTGGAACTGATGCTGGCGGATGATGCCGCGCGTGTCTTTGCCTGCGGCTCCGGCTTCGGCGCGAAAGCAGGGAGTGTA
>PMOF01000239.1 GCA_003162495.1 Acidobacteriaceae bacterium | reverse complement strand
GGTTTGAGAGGAAGCATATGGGACAGAAAGTCCATCCTTACGGATTTCGGCTGGGAGTGAACAAGCCGTGGCGTTCGCGCTGGTTCTCGGAGCGCGACTATTCGAAGCTCCTGGTCGAGGACGTGAAGCTGAAGGCGGAACTGCGCGAAAAGCTGAAGGCCGCCGGCGTGAGCTCGGTTGAGATCGAACGGCCGGGCAACAAGCTGCGCTTCTTGATTCGCACCGCCCGGCCGGGCATCGTGATCGGCCGCAAGGGCGCGGAGATCGAGAAGCTCAAGACCGAGCTCGGCAAGCGCACCAGCCGCGACGTGTTCATCGACATCATCGAGGTGAACAAGCCGGAGCTCGATGCACAGCTGGTTTCGGAGAACATCGCGCTGCAGCTGGAAAAGCGCGTGAGTTTCCGGCGGGCGATGCGCAAGAGCGTTGACTCGGCGCTGCGATTCGGCTGCAAGGGGATCAAGGTGCGCGTGTCGGGGCGGTTGAACGGCAATGAAATCGCACGCTCGGAGTGGTATCTGCAGGGACGTCTGCCGCTGCACACACTGAGGGCCGACATCGATTACGGGTTTACCGAAGCGCACACGACGTATGGCGTGATCGGGGTGAAGACCTGGATCTATCGCGGCGACATCTACGAGCAGAAGCGCCGTCAGGCGCCAGTGGTGGGGAAGTCGGTGTTTTAAAAGCAGGGATCAGGGATCAGGGGTTAGGGATTAGTCCCCGGCTGCCTGCCTTGAGACAGTCGGTTTTCAGGATTTGTTGTAAGTTACCGGGGATGTGAGCCGGGGCTGGGATAGAAGCTGATCCCTGATCCCTGACCCCTGACCCCTGGTTTTTCGAGGTTTTCGCTATGTTGATGCCAAAGAAGGTGAAGTTTCGCAAGCAGCAGAAGGGCAAGCGCCGGGGCAAGGCGTGGCGCGGGTCCTCGCTGTCGTTCGGTGAATACGGGTTGAAGGTGCTGGAGTGCGGTTACATCACCGACCGGCAGATTGAAGCCAGCCGTATCGCCATGACCCGCTTCATCAAGCGCGGCGGCAAGATCTGGCTGCGCCTGTTTCCTGACAAGCCCATTACCAAGAAGCCGGCCGAAGTTCGAATGGGCTCGGGCAAGGGCGCTCTCGATCACTGGGTGGCGGTGGTGCGGCCGGGCAAGATCCTGTTCGAGATGGAAGGCGTGGCTCCGGACGTTGCGCAGGAAGCCATGCGGCTGGCCTCGAACAAGCTGCCGCTGAGGACCAAGTTCGTGATGCGCCCGGGCGCAGAGAGAGTAGTCACCGCGGCGAAGTAGCCGGCTGGTTGGAGAGATACGAAGATGGAACTGGAAAAGATGCGCAATTTGAGCGACGACGAGCTGGTGCACCAGGAGAAGACAACCTCCGAGCAGCTGTTCCGGCTTCGCTTTCAGGTCTCGATGGGGCAGAACGACGGAGTGAAGAAGCTTCGCCAGCTGCGCAAGGAGATCGCACAGATCAAGACCGTGGCCAAGGAACGGGAGCTGGGCATCCGCGGCGCGAGCAAAGACACGGCCAAGGACGTTGCCGGGGAAACCGTTCCGGCAGCGGCCGGCAAGAAGGGAGCGCGCTAAATGGCGGTGACTCAAGAGGCAGAGAAGGCGCCGGCGACAACAGGCGCGCGGCGTAACGAAAAGGTTGGCAATGTGGTCTCGACCAAGATGCAGAAGACCATTGTGGTCGAAGTCGAGATGCGCAAGCCGCATACCAAGTACAAAAAGATCATGCGCACCACCAAGAAGTTCTATGCCCACGACGAGTTGAGTTCGGCGAAGATGGGCGACGTGGTGAGAATCCGCGAGACGCGGCCGCTGAGCAAGCTGAAGCGATGGTCGCTCGAAGAAATTGTGCGGCGATCGTCCTTGGGCCAGATTGAAGACGCGGCAGAGGCCAAGACGGCAGCTGCGGCCAAGTAACGCGAGCGACAAGGAGAAGAACCCATGGCAGTGCAAATGAGAACCATGCTCGCGGTGGCCGACAACTCCGGCGCGCGCAAGCTGCAAGTGATTCTGCCCCTGGGCGGGGGACTGGGCAAGAAGGCCGGCCTGGGCGACATTGTGACCGCGGCGGTGAAGGAAGCTTCGCCCGACGGCACGGTAAAGAAGGGCAAGGTAGTGAAGGCGGTGATCGTCCGCACCCGCAAGGAGTACCGCCGGCGCGACGGCACCTATATCCGCTTCGACGAAAATGCGGCGGTGGTGATTGACGATGCGCACGAGCCGGTGGGCACGCGCGTCTTCGGACCGGTGGCCCGCGAGTTGCGCGAGAAGAAGTTTTTGAAGATTGTTTCCTTAGCGCCAGAGGTTGTCTAGGAGAGAAAGAGGTTCGCAGGTGGAAAAGAAGCTTGACCCTTTGCTAAGGGAAATCGCGGATCATCTCGGTTTTCTCGGTTACGAGTCAGAGGTTAAGGAGGGGAAACAAAGCCCCTATATCTTTCTCACCCATTTGCGAAATCCGAATTTTGTCCTGGACACGTTCGGCGGCGCCGTGAAGGTCGTGGCGCTTTACGGAATAACGAAAGAGGCTCAGGCTGGTCCGCCCGAACTTTTGGGCCTTCTGAATGAGCTGAATCGAAATGCGATTGTGCTTAAGTTTTACACCAACGATGAGAGTCTAATGCTGGAGGCTATGTTTCCTCGTGACTACTCAAAGTCGTCGTTCGGTTCGTTCTGGTCGATGGTTGAATCGGATTTTAGGCTCTTTCTGGATGGAAGAATCACTCCATTCTTGGAGTAGTTAAGGGGAAGTGCAGGATGCAGAGTTTGAATATTCATCGCAACGATACGGTCAAGGTCCTGACGGGCTCGGACCGGGGCAAGACGGGCCGTGTGCTGCGCGTGTTCCCGGACAAGGGCACGGTGCTAGTGGAGCACGTGCGGGTGGTCAAGAAGACGGTTTCGAGCAAGCAGGGACAGCGGACCAAGGGCGGCATCGCGGAGCAGGAATCGCCCATCGATGTCTCGAACGTGATGCTGGTGTGCGCCAACTGCGGCCCGGTGCGCGTGGGTTTCAAGGTTGAAGGCGACCACAAGGTTCGTGTCTGCAAGAAGTGCGGGCAGACCTTGCCGACTAAGAAGTAAGGGGACTTGAGCCCGCCGGGATGAGGCGCGCAGCGCTTCCGCCCGTGCGGCAAGCACCTTCCGCAAGGGTAAACGGCCGGTCGCCGCGGCGACCGAGCCAATCCGAGGGTCGGAAGAAAGAGAGCGAAGGAACATGGCAGCACGATTGAAAGAGAAGTATCACAAGGAGATCAAGAAGGCTCTGCAGAAGGAGCTGGGTCTCGACAATGCGATGGCTGTGCCCGAGCTCGACAAGATCGTGATCAACATGGGTCTGGGCGAGGCCACGGGCAACACCAAGCTGCTTGATCCGCTGGTGAACGACCTGGCGTTGATTGCCGGGCAGAAGCCGGTGACCACCAAGGCCAAGAAGTCGATTGCGGCCTTCAAGGTGAGGGCGGGCATGTCAATCGGGGCAATGGTGACGCTGCGCAACGAGAAAGCGTACGAGTTTCTTGACCGTCTGATTTCAACGGCGCTTCCAAGAGTCCGCGACTTTCGCGGCGTGTCGACAAAGAGCTTTGACGGGCGCGGCAACTATACGCTCGGCCTGCGCGATCAGTTGATTTTTCCGGAGATCGATTACTCCAAAGTGGAGAAGCTGAAGGGCATGAACATCACCATCGTGACCACGGCCAAGGACGACAACCAGGCGAGGGCGTTGCTGGCGCATTTCGGCATGCCGTTCCGCCAGGGCGCGTAGAACAGCTTCTAGCTGCTAGCTCCTGGCCTCTGTCATTTTCGAGGTAGAGCGAGCGACTAAGGCAAAACGAGATTGGATTTCTTTCTTGCGCATGAGATCGGGTTCAGCAAGGAATGAGCTAGAAGCTGATAGCCGGGGTCGAAGAGGATTTATGGCAACCACTGCAAAAAGGGTGAAAGACGCGCGGAAGCCGAAGTTCAGCTGCCGCAAGCACAACCGATGCCAACTCTGCGGACGGCCGCGAGGATTTCTGCGCAAGTTCGGCGTTTGCCGCTTGTGCTTCCGGGCGCTGGCGCTCAAGGGTGAAATTCCCGGCGTCGTCAAGTCGAGCTGGTAAAGAACGCAGCTGCAGGCCACTAGCTTCTAGCTGACGTGCTAAGTCGATGGACTTAGCCGCAGCACGATGAGCTACAAGCTAGCAGCTAGAAGCTAGTAGCTGTTTTTAGGAGACATTCCCGCGGGTTCTCCCTGAATCCGATGTAAGGACAACAGGGAGCGAACGGGGAATGAAGGAGAAATAATGAGTCTGACTGACCCAGTAGCAGATTTTCTGGCGCGAATCCGGAACGCAATCCGTGCGCGTCATCAGAAGCTGGATGTTCCGGCTTCAAAGCTGAAGACCGAGATTGCCCGCATCCTCAAGGA
>PMOF01000130.1 GCA_003162495.1 Acidobacteriaceae bacterium | reverse complement strand
GGTTCCGAGTGGCTGAGGATGTAGAAGTGGTGATTGAACGCGTCGTTGAGGTAGCCGTCTGGGTTGCCCTGCACGTCAATCTTCTTCAGAATCGCAAAAGTCTTTGAGTCAAACATCGTCACCGGCTTCGACGTCGCGAACCCATGCCCCGTCGCCGTGTCCACGGCTCCGCCATGCGCGCTGGTGCCGGGAATATCGCCCTCCAGCGCCAGCGTGTCGAGGTTGAACACGCCGATGTGGCCTGTCGGCCCAGACCGCGCCACGTAGAGGTTGCGGCCGTCCGGGTCGGCGGTTACGTAATCGAATCCGCCCTCGCCTCCGACCAGTTGAATCTTGAGCACCTTGTACGGGCCGCTATCCTGCGCGCAGGCGAGGCCGGTAAACGGAAGCAGAACGGCGAGTGTTGCAACGATGAGCGGCTTCAAAGCCATGGGCGGTTTCTCCGGTGAGTGATTTCCCGGGCCATCGGGCAGCCCGGGTCTGTTTGAGTCGAGAATCGATCTCGCTTCATCTCGAAATCGAGGATACACGCTGGGGCTTGACGAGCAGGTGAATTCGAGACCCGAGCGTCTGAAGATTGCGCAGAGTGAGTTCTAGAACACTGAAAAATGCCTTCGAAAACGGCTCGCGCCGACGCCCCCGCCTGAATCGCGAACCCATGCCGCAGGGAGGGACTCGCGCGTCTATTCCCGATCGAAAACAAAGATGCTATTTGGCCTGGTTTGACCCACCAGGCGCACGCCTATCGTCAGGGTCCTGAGATCTGGAGAAAGTTCGATCTTCCGTGTGCCCGTCATCTCGCCTTTGCGTTTGTCCGTGATTTCCAGACTGCGCTCGTTCACGCGGCGACCGGAAAATGCAGAGCCGGGAGCCGCATGCGGATCGAGGTCCGGATAATCTTTCCCGTCGAACTTCATCTTCCTATTCATTTCTCCATTGGAGTCATGAAATGAAAGACCGTCCCCTTCGTAGGCCTCGATCTGGAGCGCGATCCCCGGCTTCACCTTCTCGCTCTCGCTATCCCACGTGCCCGTGAAGCCTGAACTCCCTGCCGTCCGCTCGTACACATAGGGAATGTTCGTTTTCGAACCGTCGGGCTCGTATTCTGTAAAGTCGTCGCTGAGCGTTTTGCCGTCTTCGGAAAGTTTCCAATACCCGGTGAGGAGCGTGCGGCCCTTCACCTTGCGGACGACCTCCCAGTTGTTGGGTCCCTTCACTGTGATTGATAAAGTAGTCCCGCTCAGGGCCGGTTGGTCGCTGCCATCGGCTACGATCGTGTCGACAAAGCCGGGGGCAAAGGTGATGGCGTATCGGTTTACGCCCGCGGCCTCAACCTTCATTTCGTCGTTGAGTTTGCTTTTGGACGGGTTGACTTTCCATTTGCCAATGAACGGATCGTTCGCTGCCCATAGCGTGCCCGTAACCAGACATCCAACCAGCAGCAATTGAAAAGTACGATTTATCATCGAGCCCTCCTTAACTCAAACACAATCGGAAAGACCGCTCCCTGGATGCGGAGCGGTCCTTTCGGCGGTGTCTAGCCTAGCTGTCCGCGTTACTTGGCGGCCAGCGAGGGGCGCGTGTCGAGCGATCCGTTGGCGTAACCCTTGGCCATTTCCGTAATGGCGATGGGCTGGTAATCGCCGGCGTGACCGGCCTGTCCGAACTGGGTCATGCGCTGGGCAACCACTTTCTGCATGGCCTCGCGGGCGGGCTTCATGTAGTCGCGCGGATCGAACTTCTCCGGCTGCGTCCACAAAACTTTCCGGATCGCCCCGGTGATCGCCAGCCGGTTATCCGTATCCACGTTGATCTTGCGCACGCCGTTGCGGATGCCGAGCTGTATCTCCTCAACCGGCACGCCCCAGGTTTCCTTCAGCTTGCCGCCGTACTCGTTCACGATGTCCTGCAGATCCTTGGGCACCGACGAACTCCCGTGCATCACCAGGTGCGTGTGCGGCAGGCGCTTGTGAATGGCCAGCAGCACGTCCATCTTGAGCACCGAACCGTCCGGCTTCTTGGTGAACTTGTAGGCTCCGTGGCTGGTGCCGATGGCGATGGCCAGCGCGTCCACGCCGGTCAGTTCAGCAAACTCCACCGCCTGGTCGGGATCGGTAATGTGATCCAGACCGCTGCCGCCCGCGCCGTGGCCGTCTTCCACGCCGCCCAGCACGCCGATCTCGCCCTCCACCGTCACGCCGCGTTCGTGCGCGTAATCTACCACCTTGCGGGTCACTGCGACATTCTCCTCGAAGGTTGAAGGTGTCTTGCCGTCTTCCTTTAAGGAGCCGTCCATCATGACGCTGGTGAAGCCGAGCGCGATGGCGCTCTTGCAGGTCTCGAAGCTGTTGCCGTGGTCCTGGTGCATGGCGATGGGAATGTCGGGATAAAGTTCGCTGGCCGCAAGAATGAGATGAAAGAGGTAACGGTCCTGCGCGAATTGGCGCGCGCCGCGGCTGGCCTGGATGATGACCGGAGACCGCGTTTCCTTGGCCGCTTCCATGATGGCCTGGATCTGTTCCATATCGTTGACGTTGAATGCGCCGACGCCGTAACCGCCCTTGGCGGCCTCGTCGAGAAGCTGCCGCATGGAGACTAGAGGCATAGTGGGTTCTCCTTCTGGTTGGGGCTCGTCTTGAATTTCGGCCGCCGTTGCGCTCGGGCCCCCATTGGGGCGAAAGACTGCTAGCCGGACGGCGGGAACTGCAATCGTCTCTATGGTAGCACCGGCGCGCAAGGGTAAAGTGCGTGGTCAATCCCCGCCCTGGGTTGGTGTGCGACAACGGGCTTTCCCAGTACGGGCCGAGGACAGCATAAAATGAGTCAGAGAAAGCAGCCAGGAAAAGAAGCTCAGGGGGAAGCAGGCACCCATCATGAAAAAGAGGGTTTCCCAAAGAGTCGAATCCGCATCTCGCTTGTCTGGAACTCATGTGATCGACGCGAGAATCCAGCAGCTCGCCGACTGGCGCGGAGAGATGCTTTCTCACCTGCGCGCTTTGATCCAGCAAGCCGACCCTGAAGTCGTCGAGGAGTGCAAGTGGAAGAAGCCTTCCAACCCCTGGGGGGTGCCTGTGTGGTCCCACGACGGGATCATCTGCACCGGCGAGACTTATAAGGCTGCCGTCAAGTTGACATTCGCCAAGGGCGCCTTTCTGGATGACCCCTCAGGTCTCTTCAATTCCAGTCTCGAAGGCAATCTAAGGCGCGCCATCGACTTCCGCGAAGGCGACAAAGTGAACGAGAAGGCTCTGAAAACTCTGATTCGCGCCGCCGTGGCGTTGAACGCCTTCAAGTCCTGAGACGGCCTGCAGGCTCCACAGGTCTGCTCACCCCAAAATGATCGGGTGCCCCATGTCTCGATTCTGAGACATGGGAGTGTAGCTGCGTAACGACCGTTTTGTTCGCTGCTCTCGTGTTTACGCCGGCCTGCTATTCTTCGCAGGAAAGAGGACGCCGACGGTGCGGTTTGGCGGCCGCAGCGCCCACGATGCCACAGTGAGACCGGCAATGATGAGCGGGGCGATGACGTGAAAGGCGTAAGCTCCGTAACCGCCAACCGCGGCGCAGGATACGGCTGCGCCTGTCAGGTCGAAAAAGATGCCGGCATACGCCCATTCCTTGAGGCGCGGAAAACGCGGCACGAGGATGGCAATAGCGCCAAGCACCTTCCAGACGCCCAGGATGGCGAAGAAGTACATTGGGTAGCCAAGGACGGGCACAACGCCATGGGGGTTGGCCCGATATTGCAATATCTGCACGACACCGCCGCTGATAAAAAACGCTACGAGTATGGTCGTAGTCCAATAAGCGATGGATTTTGTTTTCATGGTCAGTCCACCTCCCCAATGACACGCTCCAGGTTGCCGATGAACTTCTGCCATCCGTAGTTCGCGCCCTGATAAGCTGCCTGCTGATCGGGACCGAAGCCGGACTGCTCCATGCGCACATGGGTGCCGCCCTCCGCTGGAGTCAAAGTCCAGGCCACCACCCATTGCAGCCCGCTATCGCCTCCCCCAACACCCCAGTTATAGGTCAGGCATTGGATTGGGTCGACGCTCAGCACCTCGCAGTCGACAACGCCATTCCAGTTCGGCATGGGCTCGGCCCGGAATTGGAACTTGCGGCCGGCCATCGGCTCGAAGTCGTTCTTCATCATCCATTGCGCCAGGAGCGTGCTCTCCGTGAGCGCGCGCCACAGCTTTTCCGGCGGGTGTGAAAATTGCCTCTCGATCACCAGGGTACGGGTACCTTCTGCTGGATTGCTCATCAGTCCATCCTTTCCAAAAGAGATTCAAGACGGTCAAACCGGTCACGCCAGAAGGCGCCGTAGTGATCGAGCCAGTCCACCATCGGCGCCAGCGCGTCGGGTTGCGCGCGATAGTGAGTTTCGCGCCCCTCGCGGCGATGCCGCACCAGCCTTGCCCGCTTCAGCACCGTCAGGTGCTTGGAAACGGCAGGCTGGGATACACCCGCATAGCGAGTCAATGCGTGGACGGTCTGTTCGCCTTGCCGGCTCAACTGCTCGAAGATTGCCCGGCGCGTCGGATCGGCAAGAGCACGGAACACTGGATTGGCATGGGCCGGCTTCACACCCAAAACCATAACCAAACGGTGATGGTTTGTCAAGAAAAATTTGGGACTATTTCGAATTGCCGCCTGGCGCGATATCAACTCCTTCGACGGTTGAGATGAAGACCTGGCGCTGTATCACTGCCTTCACCGGCGTCTGTGCTCCGGAGCCCGCTCCCGTGTGGAATAATCTGCCGGTGAACCTAACCGCCGTTTCTCCGGACAACAGCTGGTTTCTGCTGGCCTGCGCCGCGGGCACGGTGCTGCTGCTGCTGATTCTCATCGCCCGGTTCCGGCTGCATCCGGCGCTGGCCTTGTTTGTGGCCGCGCTGGCGCTGGGCGTAGCGTCGGGCATGCCGCTCAAGCAAGTTCCGCTCTCCTTCACCGCTGGTGTCGGCAACCTGATGGGGCACATCGCCATCATCCTGGGACTGGGCGCGGTGCTGGGACGTTTGCTGGCCAGCTCCGGCGGCGCAACCGCCCTGGGCAGGCTGCTTGTGGATGGCTGCGGACCCCGGGGCTTGCCCTGGGCGCTGCTCATGCTGGGTATCGTGGTGGGCATGCCGGTGTTTTTTGAGGTGGGGCTGGTGCTGCTGATGCCGATTGTGGCCGAGGCCGCGCGGCGCAGTGGACGCCCTCCGGTGCTGGTGGGCATGCCGCTGCTGGCGGGGCTCTCGATTGTGCACGGCACGCTGCCGCCGCATCCGGCCGCGATGCTGGCGGTGATCCAATACCACGCCGATCTGGGGCACACCATCCTGCTGGGCCTGGCGGCCGGATTGCCGGCTGCCGCGCTGGCCGGGCCGGGCCTGGGATGGTTGCTGATAAGAAGATGGGACAAGAAAGCGGCAAAGCGCTCGCCGGAAGCGCCCGATGAAAGCCTGACCCTGTTTGCGCCCACGCTCGAGGAAGATCTTGAGAGTGAGTTCCGGAAAGAGGGAACGGCTGGGCCGGCGGAAGCGGGGCGGACTGCAACGGAAATGAAGGCGCGCGCGCCCGCGGGCCCGGTGCGCGCCGCGGCCGCCATTCTGCTGCCCATTGCGCTGATCTTTCTGGGCAGTTGGGCGGACTCGATCGCCGCGCCGGAAAGCATGGCCAACCAGATTTTGAAGCTGGTAGGGAGTCCGGATATTGCGCTGCTGATCGCCGTGCTGGTGGCGCTGGGGACGCTCGGTTCGCGCATTCCAACCGGACCGGCCGTGGCCGGGCAGCCTGACGCCGGCGCGGATCGGGGCCGTGCGCTTTTACGCAAACTGACCAGCGAATCATTCGAGCCGATCGCCAACGTGCTGGTGATTCTGGCGGCGGCCGGGGGGCTGAGCGGCATTCTGCGCGATTCCGGAGCGGCGCAGGCCACGGTGAGCCTGGCTCTGGGCGCGCACATGCCCCCGCTGGTGCTGGCCTGGACGCTGGCCGCGGTAGTGCGCGTGTCTATGGGGTCGGCGACGGTGGCCATGGCCGTCGCTTCTGCAGTACTGGCGCCGCTGGCCGGTCACGCCGGCGTGCGGCCTGAGTTGCTCGTTTTGGCTACCGGCACCGGGTCGCTGATTTTTTCGCAGCTTAACGATCCCGGCTTCTGGATGATCCAGTCGTTCTTCAAGCTGGAAGTAAAGGAGACGCTGGCTACCTGGTCGGTGATGGAGACGGTGCTGTCAGCGGCTGGCCTCGGCACCACGCTGCTGCTGTCGGCGGTGCTGCATTAGCGCCTGTTCACAATTTGCCGGGGCGAGCGGGAGGCCGGACTTCCAGGCCGCGGTTGAAACCGTTATTCTCGACATGTTCCGCACTGTTTATTTTGAAAGGTCCGCCGCATGATCAACTCTTGCCGTCCCGCCGCAATGGCTTTGCTCGCCTTCACCGTTCTGACGCTGTCCGTGAGTGGGGCTGGGCAAACGGACTCTGCGAAACCGGTGAAGCCGGCATACCCCGACTATCCGAGCGAGATGCCGGCCACGCTCCAGCCGGCTGCCGACAGCTTCGATTACGCGCGCCGCGAGGCGATGATTCCGATGCGGGACGGAGTGAAGCTGCATACGGTGATCCTGGTGCCGAGGGGCGCGAAGCGTGCGCCCATTCTTTTAACGCGCACACCCTACAGCGCCAACCAGCTTACGATGCACGAAGCCAGCTCTCATCTGGGACCGTCGCTTTATGGCTATGACAACGCGACCGACGTGATTGTCGAAGGCGGCTACATTCGCGTGGTCCAGGACATTCGCGGCAA
>PMOF01000041.1:1243-13305 GCA_003162495.1 Acidobacteriaceae bacterium | reverse complement strand
CCGCAGAAGCTGTCGCGGCGCGTCGCGATGGTCATGGCGTCGGAGCGGTCGGGCGTCGCCTGGATCAGCACCGGCACATGCAACCCGGACAACCGCAGCGCATCCGCCACACCGCGCTCGTCGCCAAAGTTGGGCAGTGTGACGATGATGCCGTCAACCTCATCTCTGTGTTTCTTGAAAAAATCCGCGCAGTGCGTTGCCTCTGCATACGTTTCCACCGCTCCGTATTTTGAGTCCTCAGGCCCGAGCACCAGCGCCTTTGCGCCCGCCGACTCAACCGCCGCAATCATCTCTTCGCGGCCGGTCTTGGCCAAATGATCCGGAAAAAATCCACGGTTGCCGACCACGATTCCGTAAGTCATGGTTCTTTGTGCTGTCATCTCTCAGTTGCTCCTTGTTATCGAAAAAGGCGATTCGGAAAAAGTGACACAGCAAAAAAGTTTTCGCCAACTCACGAATCGTTGCGCTTGGGGCGAAAGCGCAGGCTGTAGAACAGGCCCAGTGCCAGTAGAGTTGCGCCCCACCAGACCGGCGCATGCAGATTCGCCAACACCACATTGGCTGTATGCCCGGTCGCTAGTTCGTACAACCCATAGCCAAAGATCAGCGCGCCATAGATGGTGAGCAGGACTCCAATGAAGAACCAGATCGAAATTCCCGAGTTATGCATGAGCCGCCTCGTTACCAGAAATAAATGTTCAGCGCCAGGAAGCACGCAATCGCCAGGACCATCCAGAAATACTCGTTCTTGTAGTACGGAACCGGATCTTCCTTAGGCAGTTTGGTGGCGCCATACACCAGGCCATTCAACTCCGCCACAGGGCGAGGGGTACCAAACAGACTGACGACAAAGATGACGATCACCGAAACGCTCACCGACCAGAGCGCGCGATACATATTCTCCGCCATGTCCTTTGCATCCGGCGACAGCGCCACGTAACGCAGCGCCGACGGATCGATCTTCACCCATATAAACAGGCTGATCGACGTCAGCGTACCGATCAGCAATCCCCAGAAGCCTCCTGCCTTGGTGGCTCCCTTCCAGAACATGCCCATCAGCACCGCACCTAGCAATGGCGAAATAAAAAAGCTGAACAGCGCCTGCACGTAATCCATGATGCCCTTGGCATTCATCACCATGTAGGCCGCAAAGATGGAAATTACCACGCCCAGAATCGTAGCCCAGCGCCCCACCGTGACGTAGTGCTCATCGCGTGCGCTCTTGTTGATCAGCGGCCGATAAATGTCGTAGGTCCACACCGCGGAAAAGGCGCTTACATTGCCGGCCATCCCGCTCATGAAGCCGGCGATCAGCGCCGTAATTCCCAGCCCCAGCAGGCCGGGACTGCAATAGCGCACCAGCATCAGCGGCAGCACCTCGTTGTAGCTGTGCAGCCCGGCGCCCGGATTTGCCGCCACCACATTTTCACCCACCAGCTTCATCAGGCTTCCATCGGAATTCTGCAGCACCACCAGCCCCAGCAGGCCAGGCAGAATCACAATGAACGGAACCGCCATCTTGAAGAACGATCCGATCACCGGAGCCATGCGCGCCGAACGCAGGCTGTTGGCCGCCATTACGCGCTGGACTACAAGGAAATCGGTGGTCCAGTAGCCGAAGCTGATCGCAAATCCGAGCCCGAACACAATCCCCGTCCAGTGAATGCCCATCGGATTGTCGGCAAAGTGGCCCATGCTGCGCCACATGTGCGTGTAGTCGCCTGCCGGAATCGCGCCGGTGGCAATGTTGCGCGCGATCTTTGCTTTAAGCCCCGTCCATCCGCCTGCTTCAACCAGGCCGAGAATCGGCACCAGCAGCGCGCCGCCCCAGATCAACATGAATTGCAAAACCTCGTTGAAAATTGCGGAGCGCAAGCCGCCCAGCGCCACATAAGCAGCCACCGCAAGCGAGGAAACAATGATGGAGAAGTTCAGGTTCCAGCCCAGCACCACCTTCATCACCTCGGCCATGGCGAACATGTTTACGCCGCTCATCAGCACCGTCATAAAGGCGAACGAGAAGGCCGCCACGATGCTTGCTCCCTGGCCGAAGCGGAGCTTGAGATAACCGGGCACCGAGTGCGTCTTGCACACGTAGTAAAAGGGCATCATCACCATGCCCAGGAAAAGCATGGCCGGNNGCGCCGATCCAGTACCAGTGCGCAGCCAGAATTCCGTATTGATAAGCGGAGCCCGCCCAACCCATCAGTTCCAGTGAGCCCAGGTTGGCGGAGACGAAGCTCAAACCGGCGATCCACGCGGTCATCTCGCGCCCCGCCATAAAGAATTCTTCGCTGGTGTTGGCCTTCCGCTTCAAGTAGAAGCCGATCCAGATCACCATCACGAAATAGATTGCGATCACGGCGATATCGAGCGCGCTCAGGTGCGCCAGCGAGGGGGCGCCCAGCGCAAGAGAAGCCGCGGCCGCAGAAGGCGAGCCAGCAGACGCGATGGAGATTGTGAGCAAACCGAGCATGCTTGTCACCTGACGTTGGGGTGTGACGCCCTTGGGTCTGAGCGGTATTCGCACCTAAGTAAATGGCTTTACTCCGAGAGTTGTCAAGCGGCAAACTCAACCTCTCGAAAAACATTTCGCCTTCGGACGCCGCCGGATTTCAGGCCATCAACCATGGTGCACAGGGAAAACAGGGATCGTTTTCCGAGCGAAGTCTACCATAGCTCCCGCACCTTCTCCCGCACCTTCCGTTGCAGCAAGCCATTTCCTTCAGCGGCAAAAGCGGCCTGCCACATCTCCTGCAAAGAACGAACGCCACAATATCATCCCCGGTTCGGTTCCAGAGCCTCGCACTCCGCTCAATCTGACCCGCAGCTCCATTTCTTGCTTGTCATCCCGTCGATTCAAGGATATTTTTAGACATGGGACCCTTTTTCCTCTTCCGCTACTCGGGTAGCATCCCCTCTCTCTCAGTTCTCCCCGCATGCTCAGCATTCCTCTGCCCATTAGCCCAACCTCATCCTAAGGAGCTTTGCCCATGAATCCGTCTGTTGATCCCGGTGGTTGTAGCGGCTTCTCCCGCCGCACTTTCTTCCGTTTTGCTGCCGGCGCCTCCGCGCTGGCCAGCATGCCCATCCTGACAGAAGCTCGCCTGTCCATGGCAGAGCGCCCCAAGTTTGCGGACCCCAATAAGGGAATTCATATCGATGCCAACGAGAACCCGCTTGGGCCCTCGGAAGCTGCGCGTCAGGCCATCGCCAATATCATTCCCAAAGGCGGACGCTACGAGTTCAACATGCAGGAAGACCTGGCCGAAACCTTCGCCAAAATCGAGGGCCTCAGTCCCGATTCCGTGCTTCCCTTTGCCGGTTCAAGCGAACCCCTGCACTACACCGTGCTCGCCTTCACCGATAAGAACAAGCCGCTGGTGATCGCCGACCCCGGCTACGAGGCGCCGATGTGGGCCGCTACAGTTTCCGGCGCTCCGGTGATCAAGGTGCCGCTCGCCGACCCCAAGGGCGCCGCCTCGCACGACATCAAAGCCATGCTGGCCGCTTCTTCCACGCCGGGCGTGATCTACATCTGCAATCCCAACAACCCCACCGGCACCTGCACCCCGCAGGCCGATATCGAGTACGCAGTGGCACACGCTCCCAAGGACACAATCCTGCTTATCGACGAGGCCTACATTCACCTCTGCGATGCACCGCGTTCGCTGGCTTTTGTGAAGGAAGGCAAGAACGTCATCGTGCTGCGCACTTTCTCGAAGCTCTATGGGATGGCCGGCATCCGCATGGGATTTGCAGTCGGTCGGCCCGACCTGCTGGCTAAGCTAGCGCCCTTCGGCGGCCAGAACTCGCTGCCCATCACCGCCCTCGCCGCCGCCAAAGCAAGCCTGATCGATGCGGATCTGGTCTCCGCGCGCCGAAAGATCATTGGCGACATCCGCACGGAAAATCTAGCCTGGCTCAAGTCAAATGGGTACGCCTGCACGCCTTCTGAGAGCAATTGCTTCATGCTCGATGTCCGGCGCCCAGGAAAGGAAGTCATGGCCGCCATGGCAGCCAAGGACATCTATATCGGCCGCATCTGGCCCGCGTGGCCCACGCAGGTGCGTATCACCGTCGGCACGCCGGACGAAATGGCTGCCTTCCGCAAGGCGTTCACTGAAGTCATGTCCAGTTCGACCGCCGGCCTGGTCGCTCCGCCGCTGCCTCGCAAGCTCGCCGAGCGGCCCTTTACCCACCTGTCGTAAGGCAACTCAATCGCAGCAAAAAGACCTCGCCAATCGGCGAGGTCTTTTTTGCTTGTGGCAGCTTGGAACCGGCTGCGTGCCGGTAGCAAAGCTGGTGGCAGTGGTTAGAACAGGATCTTCAACGCAAATTCCGCGTTCAACGGCTCGCCCGGCCCGATGCCGGGATTGCCAAGGTACGGCCCAAGCGTCGATCCGATCTGGCCGCCCTCGCCTGTCTGCGGGAATCCCACAGGCGCCAGGTTCACGCGGTTGAAGATGTTGAACACATTCACGCTGAACTGAGTCCCCACCCGCTCCGTGATCTGTGTCGTCTTGAAGAACGCCACGTCCACGGCCGAGTATCCCGGATTGTAGTTTTGTCCGCGGCGCGTGGGCGAGTATGTGTTGGCCGGAGCGTCTACAAAGGCAGTCGGACTGAACCACTGTACGATGCCATTGGTAAGAGCGTGCGATACGCCCGCCTTCGGATTGGAGACAACCTGCACCGCGCGGTCCGCACTTTCGCCGTTGCCGCTGGGGTTAGTGGCAGAGACAACGGTGAAGGGGGTTCCACCGTGGAAGGAGAAGCCGGAGTTGACTTCCCATCCCTTGGTGAGGCGTTCAGGTCCCTTGAAGTTGGGAACATGGTAGTCGAGATAGCCGGTAAAGGTGTTCCGAACGTCAAAGTCCGAGTTGCCATACTCTGGGCTCTCGTCCAGTGGATTTTGCGCAACATAAGGCAGCAATCCAGTCTCATAGTCCAGCGAATGCGCCCATGTGTAGGCTAACTGCGCAGACAGATTATGGTAGTTCTGCACGCGCAAGGTTGACTGCAGTGAGTTATAGGCGGAGCCCAGATTGCTCCGCGCCTCGTCAATCACTGAGTAGTTGGGGAACTGGCTGTAGTAAGGCCTGGTAAGGTTTGGGTTGGCCAGACCGGCAGTGCCCACCGCGGCTGGATTGATATCGAACAAGCCCAACAGGTGCCTCCCCATGGTGCCGACGTACCCCACTTGCCCAATGACAGACGGCGTAAAGCTGTGCTGGATATTCAAATCTATCGACTGGGTGTAGGAGGGCCGGAAGTTCTTGTCGAACGTGGAGATTTTCACCACGCCCGCTCCCGCCAGCGCCTGAGTCAAGGTCTGGAAGATCGGCGTACCCGGCTCGATCACCGTGTTGGCAATTCCTGAAGCCTGGGCAACTTCCTCGGTACCCGCCGGGTTCAGGCCTGGACCGAAGACCGAGATATTCTGCGCTCCGTTGTTTTGCAGAATCGACTTCATGTAAATGGAGTCATAGTAGAACCCGTAGCCGCCGCGCAGCACCGTTTTGCCTGCGTTGTCGATCTGCATGGAGAAGCCTACGCGCGGGCTGGCCCCGCCGTAGAATTTGCCCCACAGATTCGGAACATCCTGCCCCACGACCGCCAGCCCCGTTGCCTTGGTGGGATCGAAGACAGAAAGGTTCTGAAACGCCGAATGAACCGGGCCCTCGTAGTCGTACCGAATTCCGTAGTCCAGGCTCAGCTTCTTGCTCAACTGCCACACGTCCCCGCCGGCAAGCGACCAGGTGTTCACAAAGACCTGCCGTTTGGGATTGCCCACAACATTTTCAGACGTGGACGGATCGAAGCAGCCGGCAAGAAAGTCAGCCAGGAAGAGGACGTTCGGATCCGAAGGCGCGGTCGCCAGCGGAGCCTTGCCGTTCGTGCTCAAAGCCGCGCAGGCGGTGGTCGTCGAAACCCACGGTCCCTGCGACCCGTCAAAGTAGATTGTGCCCCGTTCGCCGGTCTGGTAGAAATCATCCACCTGTGCCTGGCGAAACTCTCCGCCAAATTTGAACTGGTGCGCGCCCTTGGTCCAGGCAAGATTGTCATCCAGGTGCCCGGTGATGTCGTTGCGGCCCGAAGGAGCGGTTACGCCGAGAGGATCGAATCCGCTGCCGCCTGCCGTCAACCCCACGCTGGCTGCGGTGGGACCAATGATCAAATGAGGCGAACCGGCAAGAGCAGGATCGGTTACTCCCGTGTTAAGCCCCAGCCCGATTGGATTGAAAGCGGTGTCCGCATCGGAGAAGGCCTGGTTGAAGTAGCTCACGCCCGCCGACAACTGGTTGGTGATGCTGTTGGTCAGCACGCGATTATAGACCAGCGAGTAATTCTCCACGTGAATCGGAGCGTTCTCGAAGTATGCCGAAAGCGCCGATGAAGTGGGCGCCGTCTGCGTTCCCTCGCCGGCAAACCAGCTGGCGGCAAGGTGATCCTTGTCGCTGAGCTGGTAATCGAATTTCACAATGCTGTTGTAGCTGTGACCGGTCAAGTCGCCGGTAGCCGCGTAGTTGTTGGAGTTAGCCGGTCCGGTCAGCGCATTGGTCGGCCAAAGGCCGGAGAGAGTCCCATTGCCTTTGAGCAGGTTGGAAGCAACCACGTTGTGCGGCACCGCATATTGGTCAAGAAGCGCGTAGGCCTCCGTCTGATAAGCAGCGGACGGTTCTGTTGCCTTGGTCTCAGCCCCAATCAGAAAACCCTGATGCTCTCCGGCCGCGAAGAAGAACAGTTTGTCCTTCAAGATCGGCCCGCCTATCGAGAACCCGATATGCTGATTCCGGGTTGCAACCTTGCTGCTCGCGAATGGATTCTGCCGCTGGAAAAATTCATTGTGGTTGTAGTAGTAAGTCGTTCCATGCAGATTGTTGGTGCCCGACTTGATGGTCAGGTTGGCGGTGCCGCCCGAGTTGCGCCCTAGTTCCGTCGAGCCTGCTGTTACAAACGAGAAATTCTCAATCGCATCGATGGGCAAAATCACGCCGGCAATCGACGACACGCCGCCCTGGTTCACGGCCGGAATGTTCCACCAAAGATCGTTATTGTCCGTGCCCTCGATCTGCCAGTTCACTGAGTTCGAACGGGTGCCGTTCACGGCCCCCACGCCGGCGCCACCGCCCGTGGAAAGTCCCGCGAATCCCGGCGTCTGCGCCAGCATCTGGGTAAAGTCGCGGCCGCTGTTGGGAAGGTTCTGCACCACTTCTTCCGGGAGCGCCGTGGCTTGCGTATCGGTGATCGTGTCCAGGCTCAACGAGTCAGCCGTTACCTCAATCGTTTCACCCGCGGAGGCCACCGCCAGTTTTATCGGCAGCGTATACGTGGCGCCCGCCGTCACCGGCACCTTGTCCACCTTTTCGCTCTTGAACCCAGAAGCTGTCACTGAGACGGTGTAGCCGCCCAGCGGCAAATTTGGAAATGAGAATTCGCCGGCTGTGGAACTCACCGTCTTGTAAGAGGTGTTGGTGGCCGTTTCCACTGCTGCTACTTGCGCCCCTGGCACCACGGCGCCCGATTGGTCCGTTACTGTACCGCTGATCCCGCCGCGAAACGTCTGGCCAAAGCCGATGGCCGGCAGCACAAACAGCACCGCAAGAGCCAACAGCAACGCCGTGAATACACTTCGAGTGAGTCGAGTCGTCATTGCGTATCTCCTCCAGAAAATGCAGGTCAATTTGTAGTGTTTTGAGCCCGTCTGAAAAGTGAAAATAGGTGCAGATGAGCGGGCATTATGTACGCACTGGGTCTTATTTCTTCTTTGAGTGTCTAGAAGATTGGTATGTGCGGGTGGGTTTCCATATCTCACCATACAAAAAACTCACGTAAAGAATCAATAAAGAAATTTATAAAAAGGGCCTTCCCCATGAGACCCTGCACCCTTCGGATGAGGGGTTCCTCCCCACCTAGGAGGAGACGCGGCACAGCAGCCTCGTCAGCGTGTGGAGGCGCAGTAACCTCCAGCTCCGTTGAAAGTGCCATGGGGGACTTGGAAGATGGAGAGCGATGCGTGGACGGACAGAAAGAGACGATTGCTCGGGACGGGCTTTGACAGGTGGCTGCGGAAAGCCGCGGAAACGGCCCAAGGACCAAGTGGAATCAAAGCAGTAGAGAGACTACGCGGTAAGCCGTTCGAGCTGATCGGGCTTGACGATAGTCATGCTGGCGCCTTTGATGGTGATCCACTGGTCGCGGCGGAACTGGTTGAGCAGCCGCGTTACAGTCTCGCGCGAAGTGCCTGCCATGTTGGCGATCTCTTCGTGCGTAAGGGCCATGGTAAAGCGGTTCTCCGTCTTGCCATTGCCGGACGCGTGTCCCCAGTCCAGCAGCAGCCTGGCCAGCCGCCCCGCCGCCGAGCCGGAAAGCGCCAGCCGTTTGGCGTCATGGAACACGGTCAGGTATTCGCTGGAGAGAGACTGCGCCGCATGCATGCTGGCCACGCCATGGCGGCCCAGGAAGTCCAGAAACTCCTGCTTGCGCACCGTCTTTACGTGGCAGGGTTCGATGGTCTCCGCGGTCACTTCGTAAGGCACGTTGGCCAATACGGCGCTGAGCCCCATCACGTCCCCCGGAGCCGCAATCTTCAGAATCATGGTTTTTCCATCGCGGGAGGTCGAGGAGATTTTTACCCGCCCGGTACAGATCACCAGGACGTTGCGCGCCGGATCTCCCTCGATAAACAGCTTGGTGTCCTGCGCATGGCTCGTCATGACCCCGATGCCGTCGTAATCCTGCAATGCCTCCGGCGTGAGATTGCAGAACATGCGCAGATGGCGATGCTCACAATTGATGCAATCTTCCGGAGGGTGTTGAGGACGAAACGATCCCATTGGCTCTCTAGCGCTCTAACCGGAGTATAGCGCGTTTATCCAGGGGCGTTATCCGTGAACTTTCCTTGATTCCCCCTGGACGACCAAAGATGCCCTGCGACCGGATTCGCGCCGGCTTCCGGCCCCTGTCTATTTCAGCGCGGCTTCCGTGCGCTTCCGCAGCTTCTTGGCCACGCGATGCATGCAACTGGTCCTGTAGCTGCCGGAGACCTGCCGCGCCAATTCCTCCAGCAACTGCATCCGCAGCGGTGGATAATCGTGAAATGCAAGATTCAAAGCTTCTTGCGGCAACAAGACAGCCGTTCCAGGGCTCTGCACCCTCAGCGTATAGGTGTGCAGCCCATCCCCCAACACAGCCGCCAGCTCCACCAGGTCACCGCAGCGCACCGGCCCCAGCGTTAACGGCGTCTCCAGCCACTCCGCCCTGCGAAGAAAATGACCAGATAGCACCAGGTAAAGTCCCCTGCAGACCTCAAATTGGCGAAAAACAACCTCCCCGGGCTTGAAATCGATCGACTGGGCCGACCCGCTAAGCAGGTTCCCGGTCGCTGCGGGACATTGAAACAGCTCTGCCAATGGATGTGCTTGAACGACATTCATATGCCCTGATTTCGCCTCAGGTCCCATCGTCGTGACACGGTTCCCTGAAAAGCTTGAACGCAGCACTTTACCGCCCAACTGCGGCGGGTGCCCTGCTTGTGCGCCCGGTACTGCGGAATTGAGATACGCCGGGCCTTAAGGTCGAAACCTCAAACCCGGCAAATCGCTCCAGCCGCGAGAACATCTCGGAAACGTATTCCGGCGGGGTGCAATCCTCCGGCTTGAGCGCGGCCGCCATCGGCTCCGGTGGAACGCACAGCACCGGCACGCGGGAGCCGGCCAGCAACGCAAAGGCGGTTCCATGCGGTCCCGGCGTATCGCTGGTACGCTTCACCCCAGCCACCAGGATGCTGGGACTGTACCGCTCAATCGCTTCGGCAATGACTTCCGCAGGACTGCCGTTCTTGAGTAGAAAGCGAATTGGAAATCGCCCGCTCGCCTTCACGCCAAAGTCTTCCAGCGCCTTCGCGACAGGGTCCAGCAGGAAGGTTGTATCGTCCGGTTTGCAAGCGTGCAGCACCAGCAACGTGCGATGGAACATTTCCGCCAGCGAGCAGGCTGCCTCCACGGCCGCCGGGGTGGCTGCATTGCGCTCCACTGCAAGCATCACGGGGCCGCCCGCAACCGGGCGGAATTCTCCCGCGTTCCAGTCTTCAGACACAGCCAGCACGGGACACGGGGACAGCCGCGCCAACTGCTCGGCCACAGTGCCCACAATCACCGGCCCCGCGCCGCCGACTCCCTCCGTGCCGATGACCATCAACCCGGCTTCAAAGCGCCGCGCCACCCCTGCCAGCATCTGCGCCACCTCGCTCTGCCGAGTCTCCGTGTGGCTGGGCAGGCCTTCCCGCAAAAGATCGCCGGCCAGATCCTTCAGAGCGGCGCGCGCCGGTTTGCCGAGTCCCTGCTGCACGCGGTATGGAACCGAACCTACCGCGGCATAATCCACCGGGTCAAGCCCGCGCGCCAGCACGATGCGCGCACCATACATGCCGGCCATTTTGCGGGCATACTCCAGTGCTGCCTCCGGTTGGCCGTTCAGATCGGTAGCAACCACGATGGTCTTCATTCCAGTTCCAAAGCTCATGTATCCCTCCCGGCGTCTGCGGCGCTCCCTGTTTTGCGGCCGCTCAACAACGAGTCTGCATTCCCGTTTCAGAAACCATAAGTTACCCCATGCACCCTGCGATGTGACCCCGGACACAATCCGGCCACCAGCGCTCTGGGCGCGCTCCCGGCGAAACCAAACACATCACCCTCTCGCTCGACGCCCGCGCCTTCAGCTACTGGGATTCGACCGCTCACAAATGGACCATCGACCCCGGCAGGTTCGTGATTCGCGTCGGCGACTCCAGCGAAAGCACCCCCCTTCACGCCGACCTCACGCTGAACTAAGGAGGCCTCTCGATGCGCCGGTGGTTTGAAAGGGCACGGCTTTAGCCGTGCCGCCAACGCAGCAAAATCATCGTGGGCTTCAGCCCCTGAGGGATCTCAATGCGCGCTCGCCGCATCGCCGCTACCACAAACTGCCTGCCGCTTCAATACGGCAGGCAGTTTCGCATTGCGCCGGTTTCTTCGTTGCATCGCTCCTCCTCAACGCTGTCATCCTGAGCGAAGGTCGCCGCTGCGACCGCAGTCGAAGGACCTGCAGTTGCTTTTGTCTTTGCAGTCGTTCGTTCCAATGCAAGCTAACGTGTGACTCGGCGATGATGCGCGACGGGGTTGACCCGAATCTCGACCCTCCATCAGATTTGGGGGTGCCCCAGTTCGGACCTTCAGACCTGGGATTGGAATGTCCAACGTTGGCCGGTCGCGGAGTTCCGATCACTGGGTTTCCCGAATCCCGTGTCTTCCGCCGCGTCGGACGAGACACGGGGCACCCGCGCATCTTAGGTGGGGCAGGTGTGGGCCACCCGCCAACAGAGACATGCGTCCGCTGCGTGCCTTTCTGCTTATTTTCTCACTTTGCTAAACGCCGGTGATGGCTGCCAAGAACGACCAATATGGCTCCGCCCACCACTGCTCCGCCGCCACCACCATAGGCCTCGGCTTTGCGGGATGGAGAAGCCAAACTGTTCAATACCGCAGCTGTAACAAGGACGACCACCCCGACTACACATAGGCCAAGACCGGTGCCGGTCATGATCTTGCCGCCGCTGGTCATTGGCCTATCAGCCGGTTGAGTGGATACAGCGGTGGATTGGTCCTGTGAAGCGGCGATCGGAGTCGTGGTGGGCTGTGCGCCCGCAGTTTGCATCAATGCCCTGAAAGGAACAGGACCCTCCGCCATCGCCAACATGGAATTACACAACATTCCGACTACGAGAAGTGCCACCGCGACCAGCTTCATCGATCACTCCTTACAGTTCAATCATCTCAATGCGGATCTTAGGGGTTGTACGGGTCCGATCATTCACCTAATGAATTCTGGTTGTCAATCCAAAAGCAATAGTCAAGCAGGGGAAACATAGATTCCTGGCTATTGGTCGGCCCGCACCGCAATCAGCGTTCCCAGTACAGGCTTGCCCGCCTTGTCGCGCAGAGCTTCCTCCACTTCCCGCTCGGCTCAACAATCTCCGTCATGAACAGGAAGTATCATCGTCGTATGAAGCGAGTCCTCCT
>PMOF01000041.1:0-1154 GCA_003162495.1 Acidobacteriaceae bacterium | reverse complement strand
CCCTTGCCCTGGCCCTGCTCCAACGAAATCTATGAGCAGCGCATGACCGAGATCTGCGATCGCGCCATTGCGGAGCGCATCGATGCGATTGCCTTTGGCGACCTGTTCCTCGCCGACATCCGCGCCTACCGCGAAACGCAACTCAAGCCAACCGGCCTTGAGCCCCTGTTTCCTCTATGGGAAATTCCCACCGACTCACTGGCCCGCGACATGATCGCCGGAGGACTGCGCGCCAAGCTGGCCTGCGTGGATGCGAAACAGTTGCCCGCTTCCTTCGCCGGCCGCGACTTTGACGCCTCGCTGTTGCACGAGCTGCCGCCGGAAACAGATCCTTGCGGCGAGCGCGGAGAGTTTCACACCTGTGTCTATGACGGCCCCATGTTCACCGCGCCGTTGCCACTGCAGGCAGGCGAAATCGTTCATCGCGACGGCTTCGTCTACGCAGATTTTCAGTAGGCGGGCAATCTCGCCAACGGAACGGGCAACAGCGCGGTCTCTTAGCGCAAACTCTTCAGCGCCGGATACAGCTTGCGCCACTGCGCGTAGCCCGCCTGGTAAGCCTTCACATCCCCGGCATCGGGATTAATGCGTGCGGCCACTTCGATCGCCTGTCGGCAAGCCTCATCCAGATTGGCCCAGTGTCCCGCGCCCACTCCCGCCAACAGCGCGGCGCCAAACGCGCCGCCTTCTTCCGCCGTCAGCACTTCGACAGCATGCCCATAAATCCCCGCCTGAATCGTCCGCCACAGCGGCCCACGCGCGCCGCCGCCGCCCAGCCGGATCCCGTTCACCGGAATGCCGAGTTCCGCAAACAACGTGAACGTATCTTTGAGCGAGTAGGCCACGCCCTCCAACACCGCGCGCACAAAATGCGCCGCCGTATGCGCCGTCGAAATGCCCGCAAATGCGGCCCGCACTTCGGGATCCAGGTGGGGCGTCCGCTCGCCCAGCAGATACGGCGCCCACTCCAGCCCTTCGCTGCACGCGGGCACCTTCGCCGCCGCGGCAGTCAATTCGTCATAGTCCTGGCTGGCAAAAAATGTCTCCCGAAGCCAGCGAAAGCTGAGCCCCGCCGACTGGGTCACGCCCATCACGTGCCACAGTCCCGGAACCGCGTGGCAAAACGTGTGCAACCTTCCCTTCGGGTCTTTGGT
>PMOF01000088.1:5851-13793 GCA_003162495.1 Acidobacteriaceae bacterium | reverse complement strand
CGCTGGATGCGGCTCCGGTCCACGTCAATGGCCAGCACCACGCCGCCATTGAGCGTGACGGAAAGCGGCTGCGCGCCGCCCATGCCGCCAACGCCGCCGGTCACTACCAGCTTGCCCCTCAGGGAACCAGTCCGGCCCGAGCCTCCAAAATGCCGCTCCGCCAGCGCCGCGAAAGTTTGAAACGTTCCCTGCAAAATTCCCTGCGTGCCGATATAAATCCAACTGCCCGCCGTCATCTGGCCGTACATCATCAGGCCTTTGCGGTCGAGTTCGTTGAAGTGCTCCCAGGTGGCCCACTTGCCCACCAGGTTGGAATTGGCGATGATCACCCGCGGCGCCATTTCGTGCGTGGGAAACACAGCGACCGGCTTTCCGGATTGCACCAACAGCGTTTCCTCGTGGCCCAGTTGCTCCAGTTCGCGAACGATCGCATGAAAGCATTCCCAATTGCGCGCAGCGCGGCCAATGCCGCCATAAACCACCAGGTCCGCGGGCCGCTCCGCCACTTCCGGATCGAGATTGTTCATCAGGCAGCGCAGTGCGGCCTCCTGCTGCCAGCCCTTGCAGCGCAACTGGCTGCCGCGGGGCGCGCGAATCACGGGCGCAGGGGTAGCGATCATTGTCCCTCCCCATGGGCGAATCTTTTTTGCACCGCGCGATAACGCGAACGAATCTCGGAGCCCTGCACGTGGACGCCATTCTCAATCACCAGTCGTCCGGCAACTGCAACGTCGCGAATCGCAGACCGTCCCAACGCAAACACAGCCTGCGCCACCAGCGATGCCCGATCCACACCGAGAATGGCGAGGTCGTCGAGGTCTGCCGTGAAAAAGTCGGCAGGCTCACCGACTGCGAGGCTGCCGCCTTCGATTCCCAGTGCACGATAGCCTGCGAGCGTGGCCGAATCAAACAGCCGCGCGGCAATGTCTTCGCTGTTGAGCTGATCTAAGATTCCGCGCTCCCGTTTCTGCAGCCGTAAGTGATACTCATTTTGCCGTGCATCTTCAAGCATATCGATCTGCGCCTGGCTGTCGGTGCCCTGGGCGACCGGAATGCCGAGCCGCGCAGCCACGTCCGCAGGGAAAATTCCGTCGCCTAGATTGCGCTCCGTTGTGGGGCAGGAACAAATGGTGCTGCCCGCCGCGGCCACTTGCTCAAACTCCGTCCACGTCAGATGAATGGCATGAACCAGCGTAGTGCGTGGAGTCAGAATTCCGTTTTCCGCAACCAGCGCAACCGGCGTTCGTCCATACTCCGCAACGCACGCGTCATTCTCGGCCGGCTGCTCGGAGATGTGCATGTGCAGCGGCAATTCCCGCTGCTGTGCGAAGGCTGCGATCTGCTTGAATCCCGTCAACGGTACGGCCCGGATGCTGTGCGGAGCGGCGCCCACCGTCACCCGCGCGTGGCCGCCCGTCGCGCTCAGCAGCGCTTCCAGGTTGCGAAGATAATCTTCCGTGCTCTCGTAAAATCGTCGTTGGCCCGGATGGGGTTCGCGTTGAAAACCGGCCCGCTGATACGCAGCGCGCAGCAGGCAGATGCGCATCCCCACCGATTCCGCCGCGCGAATTACCTGATGAGCGAGCGTGTTGGGATCGGCATAAGGCCGCCCCGACGGATCATTGTGCAGGTAGTGAAACTCGCCCACCACCGTGATGCCGGAAGCCAGCATCTCAAGAAACGTGGCGCGCGCTACGTTATAGAGATCGTCCGGAGAAACAAAGCCGGCAGCCCGGTACATTTGTTCCCGCCAGGTCCAAAACGTGTCGCCGCCCTGCGCGCGGCCTTCGGCTCGCCCACGAAAGAGCCGCTGAAAGGTGTGCGAGTGGGCGTTGGCCAGCCCCGGCAGCAGCGCCTTGCCCGCCAATCGGACGATTTCCGCGGGAGGCCCGCTGCCTGAAACGCTCTCCGCTGTGGCCACGCCAAGCACCTTGCCCTCGTCGTCGACCAGCAAGCCGCTTCCGGCGTTCGTAATCCCGCCGGCACACAGCAAGTCCGGCAAATAAAGTTTCGGCATAACGGCCCTCGCGCTGGCTACTCAGCATACTACCGGCGAGGCCGCCCTTGCTTAAAGGCGGGCCTACGGTAAGCAGCGGATCCGCTTGAAATGGAGGGACTTTAGCCTTTGCCTCCCGCTCCCTTAAGCCAAACGGGCTTGAGTCCGATAGGGCTGCTTTACGCCGCCTGAGGGTTTCCCCAGACCAAAGCCCGGGGTAAACTATATGCATGGCTGAGATTCAGCGCAGAAAGACCCCTACGGTCAAGATCGGGCAGGTTCGCGTCGGCTGGGAGGTTCCGGTGGTGGTGCAGTCGATGACCAACACCGACACGGCCGATATTCCCGGCACCATCGAACAGGTTGCGGCACTGGCCCTGGCAGGGTCTGAGATTGTTCGCGTCACCGTCAATAACGAGGACGCCGCCGCCGCCGTTCCGCACATCGTCGAAGGTCTCGACAAGCGCGGGCTGCGTGTCCCCATCGTCGGCGACTTCCACTACAACGGCCACCTGCTGCTCAAGAAATTTCCCGCTACAGCGCGGGCATTGGCCAAGTACAGAATCAATCCCGGCAACGCGTCGATCGGCAAGAAAGACAACGACAATTTTCAGGTCATGGTCGAGTGCGCGGTTGAAAATCAGAAACCGGTCCGTATCGGCGTGAATTGGGGCTCGCTCGATCAGGCGCTGCTCACGCGCATGATGGACGCCAACTCGAAGCTCGCCGATCCGCTGCCCGCACGCGACGTGATGATGGAAGCGATGGTAGTGAGCGCGCTCGAATCCGCCAGCGCAGCCGAGCGTTACGGCTTGCGCAAAGACCAGATTATTTTGTCAGCAAAAGTCAGCGGCGTGCGCGACCTGATCGACGTCTACACCAGTCTGGCTGCCCGTTGCGACTACGTGCTGCACCTGGGACTGACCGAGGCCGGCATGGGCTCCAAAGGCCTGATCGCATCGACAGCCGGATTGGCTCCGCTGCTGCTTGCCGGCATCGGAGACACCATCCGCGTGAGCCTCACGCCCAAGCCCAACGGCGACCGCACTGAGGAAGTGCTCGCCGCGCAGCAGATTCTGCAATCGCTCTCCATTCGCAGCTTCATGCCGCAGGTCACCAGTTGCCCCGGTTGCGGGCGCACCACCAGCACCTATTTCCAGGAGCTGGCCGAGCAGATTCAGAGCTACCTGCGCACCTCCATGCCCGAATGGCGCAAGCAATACCCCGGCGTCGAAGAGCTCAAGCTGGCCGTGATGGGCTGTGTCGTCAACGGCCCCGGCGAATCGAAACACGCCAATCTCGGCATCAGTTTGCCCGGAACTTTCGAGGAGCCCAAAGCTCCCGTGTACGTCGACGGCAAACTCTACAAGACGCTGCACGGCGACACGATTGTTGCCGAGTTCAAGCAGATCCTCGACACCTATGTCGAGAGCCACTACGGGCAGGACGCTAAGAGCAAAGAGTTGGTAGGGTCAAGGTAACTGTAGTGCGCCAGTCTTATCAGATCTGAATAGACCGTGGACTTACTGGGCCAAATGCTCTATTTTGTCATCGGAGGGTCCCCCCTCACCATGAGCTCTCTCGCTCCATGTCGGCATGTCAGGCTGGTTGATCGATTGAGGCATTCGCCCCTATCCGGTGGTCGATTTCAAAATTGGAAATCGGATTCGCGGCATTCGACCCGCCCTTGCGCAACCGATGCAGCCAGGCCGTCTGCGAAATGGCGGTTCAAACCCGACTTTCCGAACATCGCATCGATTGCTTGTTTGTTCTTGTGCCTCCCTCTGATGTCTTGCGGCGGAGGATCGCATCCTGCTTCGCTTTCCATGCCGCAGCCGGACTTCTCGCTGACAGTGTCACCTACATCGCTGACGATCGCTGCCGGAACGACCGGCCCTCCCGTGAGCGTCCTGGCAACTGCCGTGAATTCCTTCAGCGGCACTGTTTCCGTCGCTATCGGCGGACTTCCCGGCGGAGTTACCGCCAACCCGACGACGCTCACTTTGAGTCCGGGGACCGCGCAAACCACAACGCTGATGGCCGGAACCACCGCGGCGGTGTCTACCCCAACGGTCACGTTCACGGGCACCTCGGGCAGCCTCACTCATTCCGCTTCATTGGCTTTGACCGTGCAGGCTGCTACCTCGATGACGATTGCGCCGGATGTGACTACGTATCACGACGACATCGCGCGCGACGGCCTGAATGCACAGGAAACCATCCTGACACTGAGTAATGTGAACTCCACCCAGTTCGGCAAGATCGGCTTCGACACGGTGGACGGTTTGGTAGACGCCGAGCCGCTCTATCTTGCCAATGTGACCGCCGGGGGCAAGCTGCGCAATGTTCTGTATGTGGCCACCGAACATGACAGTGTTTATGCCTTCGATGCCGATAGCGGCGCTCAAATCTGGATGACTTCGCTGATTGGCAGCGGCGAAACGACAAGCGACAACCACGGCTGCGGGCAGATTACGCCTGAAATTGGAATCACCTCGACGCCGGTGATCGATCGTAAACAGGGATCAGACGGTACCCTCTATACCGTCGGCATGACTAAAGACGCGAGCGGGAACTACCATCAGAGGCTCCATGCGCTCGACATCGTCACAGGCGCGGAGATCAGTGGCAGTCCGACAGAGATCAGCGCAAGCTATCCCGGAACAGGAGACAACGCATCGAATGGCAATGTCGTCTTCGACCCTAGCCAATATGCGGAACGCGCGGCCCTGCTGCTGGTGAACGGCGCAATTTATACCGGCTGGACGTCGCACTGCGACAGCGGGCCTTATACCGGCTGGGTGATGGCCTATAGCGAGTCCACCCTGCAACAGACGCAGGTGCTGAACGTGACGCCGAATGGAAGCGAGGGATCGATCTGGATGAGCGGCGACGGGATTGCCGCGGACAGCAGCGGAAATCTCTACTTTCTGGATGCGAACGGCACCTATGACACCACCTTCGATGCAAATGGCTTCCCCGCGAAGAACGACTTCGGCAATGCCATGATCAAACTCTCGACCGGCGGCAAGCTGGCGGTTGCCGATTACTTCCAGACTTACAACACTGTCACGGAATCCGACGATGACGAAGACTTAGGATCGGGCGGCGAAGTTCTGCTGCCCGACCAGACGGATGCGAGTGGGGCGGTCCATCACCTGATCGTTGGCGCTGGCAAAGACAGTAACATCTATATCGCAGACCGGGATAACATGGGAAAGTTCAACGGCAGCTCGCCTGTCGATAGCAACATCTATCAGGAAGTGAGTGGCGCGCTGGCGGGCCAGGTCTATTCCACACCCGCATTCTTCAACGGCGCTCTCTTCTATGGAGCAGTGGGGGATGCCCTGAAGGCTTTCCCGGTGACAAATGCGAAGCTTGCGACGACTGCGTCGAGCCAGTCGGCAACGGCGTTTCCTTATCCTGGGACCACGCCGGGCGTCTCCGCCAATGGGACCCAGAACGGGATTGTATGGGCATTGGAATCGAGCCTCAGCGCCCCCGGTGTCCTGCACGCTTACAATGCGACGAATCTGGCCCACGAGCTTTACAACAGCGGACAGGCTTCCAACGGGCGGGACAGCTTCGGGAATGGAAACAAGTTCATCACCCCGCTGATTGTGAATGGAAAGGTATATGTCGGAACTCAAACCGGCGTGGCCGTATTCGGCATCCTGGCCCAGTGAGCTGGTTGAGGAGTTTCGGTACCCGGAAATCATTGAATCAATCTTCATCGTCAGCCTCCTCAATGCCATCTCCGACGCTCAATCGGCCAGATCCGGAATCAGTAAGCCGTCGCGCTTCCCAACCCGCCCGATTCGGGTTAGCATTCTCCCAACCTTTAGGAGACCCTTCTCATGGCCCCGCGCCCGCCGCATTGGCTCGTTCTCTTCATCGTCGCTTCGCCGCTTCCAGCCCTTGCCGCCCCGCAAAAGCCCTGCGTCCCCGCCGACCAGGCCGCCAAAATGCTGAATAAAGACGTCTGCGTCACCGCATTCGTCTATGACGTGGTGCAACTCCCCGATGGAACGCGCTTCCTCGACGTCTGCACGCCGCAAACGCCGGACGATGGCTGCCGATTCACCATCGTGAGCCTGTGGGAAGACCATGGCGAGGTCGGCGAACTGCAGAAATATCGGGACATGAATGTGCAGATTCGCGGAATCGTGCGGCCCATGCACGGGCGCGCCGGAATGGTGCTGAGCCATGCGCGCCAGTTCTCCGGCGGTCCGCCCAAATTCAGGCCCAATCCCCAACTGGCCCACGGCTTCAGCGCAGACCAGAGCCGTCCGCCCGTCAACGATCCCAATCTTCGATCGCAAGGCGCTCACCGCGCCTTCATGAACACGCGCGATCAGGAAACCCGGCCGGTGAAGTAAGGGACGCCCGTGGCTTGTCGTTTCCCACCCTTTCCGCGAAGAGCGCGGAAAGAATGGGTAACCCCAATTTGTTTGCGCGCCACAATTGGGCACGAGTCAGGAAGCCGCGGAATCGGGAAGTCGCGAGTCAGGCAGCTTCTTCGAGCGGCGGCGCAAACCTTGCGCCAGTCAGCAAAATCGCGCACGAGATCACCAGAAAAATCAGCGTGGACCCCAACCCGATGCGCAGGTTGGAGCGGTCGGAGATGGCGCCGATGATGGTCGGCGAAAACGCATCCCCGAAGCAATGAATGCAGAATAGATTGACCGAAATCGCTGTGGCGCGCACCGGCGCCGAAACGGAATTCACAATCGCTGTGTTGAGCGGCCCGGTGTTGAGGAAGAGAAAAAACTCCGCGGCACACAGCGCCGGAATGGACCACGCGCGCGGGCCGAAGAAGACCAGCGCTCCGCAGGGCAGCGTGAGAGCCACGCTCCAGAACGAGAGCAGGTAGAGCGCGCGGTGATTGGTGCGCAGCCAGCGCTGCGCCAGCCACCCCCCCGTTAGCGTTCCGGCAATTCCATCCACCACGGTAATCGCGCCCACCGTCAGGCTGGCGTTGCCGACGGAGAGCCCCGAGAACCGCTCAAGAAAATTGGCCACCCACGCCGAGATGCCGCCCATGGCAAACGTGAGTGTGGCCAGGCCGAAGGTTGCCGTCAGGAAAGCCGGATTGCGGAACAGACCCAGCGCCGTACCCCGGCCGGCCGTGGGCTTCACGTGGTCGCTTGCGCCGCGCACCGGCTCCCGCCCCAGCCATCCGTAAAGCACCGCGATCACCAGACCGGGAATCGCGCAAACAAAAAACGGCGCGCGCCAGCCCCAGCGGCTCCCCAGTTGTCCTCCGGCCACATAGCCCAGCGCGGCGCCCACCGGAATCGCCACATAAAAGATGGAGAGAATGCGGTTGCGGTCCCGCTCCGGATAAAAATCTGCCAGCACCGCCGGCGCGAAAATCCCAAACGTAGCCTCACCCACCCCCACCAGCGCGTGGCGAATGTAGAGCGTCTGGTAGTCGTGCACCCAGGCCGTGGCCAGCGTGGCCAGGCTCCACAGCACCGCGCCCCCGATGATCAGCGGCTTGCGGCGAAACCGGTCGCCCAGCCAGCCGGTCAGCGGCGCAGTCAACATATAGGTGACAAACAGCGCGGTGGTCAGCGCGCCGATCTGCCGGTCGGTGGAGTGAAACTCGCTCTTGATCAGCGAGACCTCGCCGGGCAGAATATAGCGATCGATGTAGTTGAGCAGGTTCAGCGCAATGAGCAGCAGCAGCGTCGCCACTGCCGGACTGACGCGCATGCGAACGGAATGGGAATTGGCTGGCAAAGGATTTCGGCCTTGCAAAGCTGGCGAGAGCTACCACGAATAGTACATGGAGACGCCGGCCAGAAGCCGAAATTCAAAAGCTCAAGCTTCGGGGCGCGCAAGCGCCGACTGCCCCACCGCAGGTGGACGCGGCCACCTTGCTTCCACCGTAGTCCCAATCCCGCCCCGCGGACGAAACTCCCCGCGCACCACCGCCCACAC
>PMOF01000088.1:0-5814 GCA_003162495.1 Acidobacteriaceae bacterium | reverse complement strand
TCGGCATGTAGCGGATGGTCAGCACGCCGAAGTCCGGAAGGCCGGTCTTAGGGCAGACCGACGTCAATTCCGGGTCGTCAATCAAAATCTCATACCCGGGAAACTGGTTCTGCCAGGTCTCGATGGCGGGAAATCGGAAGTCGAGGCCGGCCTTGGCGTGGGTATCGGTATAGCGGGGTTCCAGAGCCATATGGATATTGTACGGGCTCCTCCTCGCAGTTAGCAGAGAGGTTCAGACAGTGAGCAGAGAGGTTCCGCCCGCATTTTTTCTGCTCCCAAGGGCATGTTTTTGAGTCAGATATACTGGCGTTGGTTAGGTGAATGGCAGATAGAGAGCAAGCGGGGCGGGTCTGGCTTTGGGTGGGCGCGGCCGTCCTTATCATCATCGTCTTCTTCGTTGCGCGATTCCTCACGCGGGATCGGCTGCCGGTGCGCGAAGTGCGCGTGGGCCACCAGGAATTGATCAACACCGTGCCCACCAACGGCCGCGTCGAGCCGGAGGTGAATGACCAGTACCACAGCCCCCTGGCCACCACCGTTAAGGCGGTCTATGTGCAGCCCGGCGACCATGTTCCGGCAGGCAAGTTGCTGATGGTGCTGGACGATGTTCAGGCGCGGGCACGCCTGGCGACCGCCGAAAGCGGAGTCAAGGCGGCCCAGGCAATGATGGAAGCGGCCACTCACAACGGAACCCAGCAGGAGCGCCAGGCGGCCGGCGCCGACACAGTCCGCAGCCAGTTGGAACGCGATCAGGCGCGTCACGACCTGGACGCGATCGTCAAGCTCAACGCAGCCGGCGCAGCCTCGCCCAGCGAAGTGGCCGCGGCCAGGCAGAGGTTTGATACGGCCGAGGCTAGCCTGCATGCATCGCAGCAAAGTGCGCAAAGCCGCTACTCGCCGGCCGAGATTGATAAGGCCCAGGCTGCGCTGGCCGACGCCGAAGCCGGGCTCGCAGCGGCCCGCGAGGTGGTGGCACAATCTTCTTACCGCGCCCCGGTGGCCGGAACGGTTTACGGAATCTATGCCGAGCCTTCCGATTTTGTAGAAGAGGGCAAACTGCTGCTGCAACTGGCAGACCTGAAGCATGAGCGCGTGCGCGCCTACTTCGATGAGCCGGATATCGGCAAGCTGGCCGTCGGGCAGCCGATCCAGATCAAGTGGAACGCCACGCCCAGCCAGTCGTGGCACGGCCACATCGTGCGCACGCCCTCGACCGTCATCATCTATGGCACGCGCAATGTGGGCGAAGTGCTGGTCCAGGTCGACGGCTCAGACGACGACCTGCTTCCGGACACCAACGTGACGGTCACCGTAACCACCTCCAGCGAACCAAACGCTCTGAGCGTGCCGCGCGAGGCGCTCCATACTGAGAACGGAAAGCCATACGTCTTCAAAGTGGTCGACGATGAGCTGGTGCGCACCCCCGTCACCATCGGAACGTTGAACTTGACCCAGGTAGCCATCCTCTCCGGCCTCAAAGACGGAGATTGGGTGGCCACCGGGACCTCCAATGGAGTGCCCTTGCAAGAGGGCGTTCCGATAAAGGTTGTGCGGTGAGTCCGGGCCGCGCCGCAACCAGGGTTTTGTTCGCAGGGCTGCTCACGGCAGCCGCAGCGCTATCGGCATCTGCACAGCCCGCAAAGCAGCCGCTGGCCCAGGTCAACGCGGCCTTGCAGGCAGGGGAGGCTGACCATGCGCTGGCCCTGCTTGATTCCCTTCCCGCATCGGAGGCCGGTATGGCCCAGGCGCACAACCTCACCTGCCGCGTGCGCTTCATGCTCGCGCAGCGGGATGTCGCCGCCAAGGAGTGTGAACAAGCGGTTCGTTTGGATGCGCAGAACTCCAACGATCATTTATGGCTGGGCCGTGTGCTTGGTGAGAAAGCGGCGCGCGCCACGTTTCTCACCGCATTCGCGCTGGCCAAGCGGGTTCGCGCGGAGTTTGAAGAATCAGTGAAGCTCGATCCCCGCAATGTCGAAGCGCTGTCCGACCTGGGCGAGTTTTACCTGAGAGCACCCGCGATCGTGGGCGGCGGCATTGATAAAGCACAAGGAATCGCTGCGCAGCTGGACAAGGTGGATCCGGCGCGCGCCGATGAGTTGCGCGGGCGCGTTGCCCAGGCGGCCAAGGACTACGGAACCGCGGAGCAGGAATTCAAGCAGGCTGTGGCGGCGGGCGCGCATCCAGCCTTTCAGTGGGCCGCGCTGGCCAGTTACTATCGCCAGCGCGAACAATGGAACGAGATGGAGTCTGCATTGCAAAACGACTTGAGCGCCGCTGAAAAGGATCAACACGCCGCGGTTGCGCTCTACGACGGAGCTTCAGTCCTGACCCGCGCCGGCCGCGATCCGGCTCTGGCGGCCAAAATGCTGGAAGAATATCTGGCCAGCCCCTTAAAAACCGAGGAGGCGCCGGCGTTCATTGCGCATGCCCGCCTGGCGCGGCTCGAGGAAAAACTTGGCGACCCGGCAGCCGCAAACCGGGAACGGGCAGCGGCGCTTGCGCTGGCTCACGACTACGCGCCGGGTGACGATGCCAGACACTGATGGGGGCTTACAGGTGAAGATCAACCACAATCCGCGCGCAGCCTGGGCGTCGTTGCTTGCGGCGATTGCGCTCGCTGCTGCTTCCGCCTGCGCGCCGGCCCAGGTCTCGCTGCCCACGGTGGTTGACCTTGCCCAGCGCAACTCAAGCGCCGTCAAACTGGCCCAGGCCGACGTGCAAAGAGCTCAAGCGGCGCTGGCGCAAACGCAGGACGTCTACATTCCCAACCTCTCCATCGGTTCTACAGTTGGATACTCGATCGGCTTTCCTACCGGCCAGCCTTCGGTTGGCAATGCCTCGATGCAGTCGCTGGTCTACAGCGCCTCTCAGCAACAATACGTTCGCGCCGCGCGCGCCGGCCTGAAGGCCGCTTCGCTCAGCCTCAAAGAGGCGCGTGAACAGGTGGCGCTGGACGCCTCCACGGCATACATCGAACTGGACGCCGTCAATCGGGAAATCGACGCCGCCCACCAGCAGGATTCTTTCACCAGCCGCTTGGTGGCGATCGAACAGCAGCGTACCGAAGCCGGAGTCGACGCGCACAGTGATTTGCTTGAAGCCCAGTTGACGGCCGCCCAACTGAAACTGAAACGCCTGCAGCTTGAAACGCGCGCCGCCACGCTGTCCCGGCAGCTCACCGTCCTGACCGGGTTGCCGGTGGGTTCCATCACCCCGGATCACGACAGCATTCCTGAAATTCCCGCCGTGAGAGCGGACCAGCCACCGCGCAGCACTGCCGGGATTGGCTCATCCGGGTTGCTGGCCCAGTCAAAGCAGTTCCAGGCCCGCGGCGATCAGTTGACCGCCCACCGCCTGCAGGTCTCCTTTGGCGCCCAGTACAACTACGACTCCAATGAGCTGAACAACTACACCACCTACTACAACAATTTCACACCCAACAACTTCAGCTTCGGGCTCGAGATTCAGCTTCCGCTATTCGACTCGGGCCAGCGCGCCAAAGCCCAGCAATCGGCAGCCGAAGCCCTCCGCGCCCGCGTCGAAGCCGAACAGGCCCAGCAGCAGAACGATATCGAAATCGCCACGCTCACCGGCAGCCTGCGCGAGTTGGATGGCCAGGCGGAAGTCACCAGCCTGAAGCAGCAGATCGCCGGCGAGAAGTTGCAAACCGTGCTCACCCAAATGGAGCTGGGCAACGGTTCCGGCAGCGGCGCCAACGCCCAGCCGCAACTCAGCCCCAAAGCCGAGCAATTGGCCCGCATCGATGAACGCGAGAAGTATCAGGATGCTGTGGACTCCGAATTTCAGCTTGCCAAGGCAAGACTCGAACTGCTGCGCGCGCTTGGCCACATGGATGACTGGTTGCAGGAGTTGCACGCCAAATAGACAGGGGCCAAAACAGTACCGCCCAAAACCCGCAGAAATGTTAGAATAAAAGGGATGCCTATGCCTCTTAAGACACTGTTGCTGAATCCTCCCTCGTTCAAGAACTTTGACGGCGGCGCGAGCTCGCGCTGGCCGGCCACGCGCGAGATTGAATCCTACTGGTACCCCGTATGGCTGGCCTACCCGGCCGGCATGCTGGAGGGATCGCGCCTGCTGGATGCGCCCCCGCACCACGTCTCCGCCGAAGAAACCATCAACATTGCAAAGGACTTCGAGTTCCTGGTGCTGTTTACCTCGACCGTAGGCTGGGAGGGCGACCAGCGGCTGGCGGAGGCCATCAAGTCCGCTAACCCCAAGATTCGCATCGCTTTTGTCGGACCCCCGGTGACCACTGACCCCGACCGCGCCCTCAACGAGTGCTCGGTGCTGGACTTTATCTGCCGCCGCGAGTTCGACTACTCCGTCGTCGAATTTGCCCAGGGCAAGCCGCTCCATGAGATTCTCGGAATCAGCTACAAGCAGGAGGGCAAGATCCTCCACAATCCGGATCGCCCCCAGATCGAAGATCTGGATGCCATGCCGTGGGCCACAAAGATTTACAAGCGCGACATGGATGTGACGCGCTACAACGTGCCCTTCCTGATGCATCCCTACATCGCGCTCTATTCCACCCGCGGATGCCCGGCGCAGTGCACCTTCTGCCTGTGGCCGCAGACCCTGAGCGGTCACGCCTGGCGCAAGCGGTCTACCGATGACGTCGCCGCGGAACTGGCGTGGGCCAAGCAGAACTTCCCCGAGGTCAAGGAATTCTTCTTCGACGACGACACCTTCAACATCCAGAAGGTCCGCACCATCGAGCTGTGCGAAAAACTGAAACCCCTCAACATCACCTGGAGCTGCACATCGCGCGTCACCACCGACTACGACACGCTCAAGGCGATGAAGGAGTCCGGCTGCCGTCTGCTCATTGTCGGATTCGAATCCGGCGACCCGCAGATTCTCAAGAACATCAAAAAGGGCGCCACTGTGGAGCGCGCGCGCGCCTTCGTCAAGGACTGCCACGACCTGGGCCTCACCATTCACGGCGACTTTATTCTCGGCCTGCCCGGCGAGACCAAGGAATCGATCCGCAACACCATCAACTTCGCCAAGGCGCTTGACGTCGAAACTCTCCAGGTCTCAATCGCGCACGCCTATCCCGGCACCGAGTTCTACGACTACGCCAAGGCCAACGGCTTCATCACCAATGAGCGCATGGAGGACGGCGGCGGTCACCAGATGGCGCACATTGAATATCCGGGATTGCCGACCGACTACGTGATGGAAATGGTGCACAAGTTTTACGACGAGTATTATTTCCGTCCCAAGGCAGCATTCCGCGTGGTCTGGAANNGCCCAGCGCAACAAAATGGTCAAAGTCGCACGCAGCCATCAGGCCGATCCGCCCGCACCCGCAAGCGCCGGCGCTTAGCCTTCGTTTCGGCTCATCTCTTCGAGGGCGGACGCACCTGCGCCGCCCTCGATTTGTATCTGACCACTGACAAGGATCGTTAAACCCCGAATGCCCCACGAAAGACTCTCGCCGCGCAAATACCTGATCCTGGGATCGGTTGCCATCTGCGCCCCGCTCGGCGACACCTTCCTCTCGCGCGGCATGACCCGCATTCCGCCCATCAGCCTGGCTCATCCCGCCACTCTCATCGCCGCCGTTTTCACTCCTTGGATCGCCGTGGGCATCGCGCTGCTGATCGGCTTCTTCGCCAGTTATCTCACCGCGCTCTCCTGGGCTGATCTCACCTTTGTTCTCCCCGCCACGGCCTTCGGCAACGTCATCGTCGCGCTTCTCTCGCACTTCTGGCTCCATGAATCCATTTCGATCGAACGCTGGTGCGGCATTGCGCTCATCACCGTCGGTGTCGGCTTCGT
>PMOF01000058.1 GCA_003162495.1 Acidobacteriaceae bacterium | reverse complement strand
CATTCAGGAATCCCCAGCCGCATCCGTATTCCATTGCATGCACCGTAATGTGCTCAGGATCCCATCCAATCAAGCCTCACTCTTCGCGCAGCAGGATCAAGGGATTAACCGAAAGCGCGCGTTGCGCTGGAATCCACGTGGCCAGCAGGCCCAGCAACGACATGGCCAGAACCACGCCTGCCAGAACCAGCGGATCGCGCGGTGTTGCCTGATACACGATGTAGGCCAGCACCCGTGTGGCCAGAAGTCCGAGGATCAGGCCTGCCGCCGAACCGAAAGCAAGCAATTTCAGCGGCCGCCCCAAGGCTGCCGTCAGCACTTCCTTGCGCTGCGCGCCGAGAGCCATGCGGATGCCCAACTCCTTCATCCGCTTGCTCACCGAGTAGGCAGCCATGCCAAAGATGCCGGTGATCGACAGCATCGCGCCCATCAGGCCCAGCACTCCCAGCGACACTGTGGCCATTCGCGAAGCAAACAGAGCGCCGTTCATCTCTTCGTCCCATGTTTGGATGAATGCGGGAAGTCCCGCATCCAGTTCCCGCAGTTTGCTCCGGATGGCGGCGGCCAGATGCTGCTGATCGCGGTTTGAGCGAAGCACCAGGACCGTATCGCTCGCCGGCCATTGCAGGATGGAGAGGAACANNATGCGCGTTCCATCCGGCATCTTGTAGTGTCTGCCTAAAGCGTCCGCACCGGAGCCAAAAAATTTGCCCGCAAACTCGCGGTTGACTACGGCCACGCGCGGCGCATCTTTGTCGTCGTGCCAGGTGAAACTCCTGCCAGCCAGCAACGCGGTCCCGGCCGCATTAAAGTATTCGGGGGAAATCTTGTACGTGATTGCTTGCGCAACCGCATTCGATGGCCTCAGATCGGTCGTGGCGTCGGTAAAGACAGGCGTGACGGCCCAGCCCATATGCATAGGTGGAATATCCACCAATCCCACGCGCGTTACGCCTGGAATCGTCTCCATCGCATCTATCATTCGCTTTTGCATCGCAGGCATACTGTCGCTGCTGTAATCGGCCATGCTCAGATCGGTATCGACCAGCATGGCGTTCTGCGGCTCAAAACCGAAGTTGCTGTGCAGCGAGCGCGCCAGTCCACGCACGGCAACCATTGAAGACGTGACCAGCACCGCGCAGATAGCAATCTGCGCGACCAGCAAAACGTCGCGTACAGACAGCCTTCGCCCAACCCTCGCGGTCGATCCCGCCTTGACTACCTCGTACGGATCGGTGCGCAGAACCTGCCGCACGGGGACCGCGCCAAACAGGAATCCGCTCGCGAGACTCAACAGCAGAGCGACCCAATAAACATTGGCATCCGGGTTCACGGGCATATTCATAGGGAATTGGGGAAATGCCTGCCATGTGCTCAGGCGATGCAACAGCGCGACACTGACCCATAATCCGGCGGCGCCGCCTGCCAAGGAGATCAGCACGGCTTCGGTGAAGAGTTGACGCAGAATGCGCTTGCGGCTCGAGCCCAGCGCCAGCCGCAGCGCAACTTCCCGTCCGCGGTCGGCGGCGCGTGCGGCAAACAGGCTGCCCAGATTGGCGCATGCGGCCAGCAGAATTAGCCCCGTCAGCAGCATCAACCCGGCTAGAAACGCGCGCATCGCCGGAGCAAAAAAGTTTCCATGCAGGCCTGGGCGCACCAGGCTGAAGGTCTTTTGGTCGTCGTCCTTGGGGTAGGTCTCGTGCAGGTAGGAACCGACAGAATTCAGATCGGCAGTCGCTTGAGCGGGAGTGACTCCCGCCTTCAAGTGGCCCAGAACTTCAAACACCCACCGCTTTCCGCGATCGTTCAAGCCGTTCCATCCGTCGATCTGCTCCTGGTTCACCATAGGCACAAAGAAATCGGGAGCGAAAAACAATAGTGTCCCGTGAAACTCAGGCGGCGCAACGCCGACGATGGTGAATGGATGCTTATTCAGGCGGATTTGACGGCCCACCACGCCCCGATCATCCTGAAATTGACTGTGCCAATAGCTGTAGGTGAGCACGATGTACGGAGCGCTGTTGGGCCCGTGTTCATCGGAGCCGTGGAAGAGGCGGCCAAGATACGGCTGAATGCCCAATGCGTCGAAGTAGTTCCCGCTGGTTTCATAGCCCCAGACCGAGGTCGGATTCTTGCCCGTGTCCAATCCCACTTGAGAGATGTTATACGCTGCCAAGCCGTCGAAGCTGCGGTTATGATCGCGCAGGTCGAGGTAGTCGGGATACGACTGCACAATATAAGAATCGTTTCCGCGCTGGATGGCGTAAAGACTCTGACCTTCAGGCACATTCAGCGGACGCAGGAACAGCGCATTCAATACGGCAAACACCACCGCGTTGGCGCCGATAGCCAATGCCAGCGTCACGACAGCTGCGATGGTGAAGCCGGGAGACTTCCGCAGCACGCGAACGCTGTAGCGCACATCCTGCGCGAGACTCTCCATAAAATTTCCGCCCAGCGCCTGATAGATCTCTTCTTTGTATTTCTCGCGCCCGCCAAACTCCACGCGCGCGCGGCGTTCAGCCTCGGCGCGCGTCACGCCGGAACGTTCCAGATCGTCGGCGCGATGCTGGATGTGCGAGCGCAACTCCTCATCCATCTGGGCATTCATTTCTGAACGCGAAAAAAAGGCAGCGATGCGAAATCGAAGCGAGTCGAGGATTCTCATGCTTCCTCCGGTTGCTCGGCGAGGGCGCAGGCGATGGCAGTGGCCAGCCGATTCCAACTGTCGGTCTCTTGTTGCAGGCGCTTGCGGCCCGCGGCCGTGAGCTCGTAAAACTTGGCGCGGCGATTGTTCTCCGATGTGCCCCAGCTGGACTTCAACAGTCCCTGGCGGACCAAGCGAAACAGGCCGGGGTAGAGCGCGCCCTGTTCGATTAACAGCGCGTTGTCGGAGATTTGCCCGATGCGCAGCAGAATGCCGTACCCATGCAGGGCTCCGAGCGAGACCGCCCGCAGGATGAGCAGATCAAGAGTGCCGGGAAGAAGTTGAGCCTGGTCAGTCACAAGCCCTCCTAAGTTAATTAGGAGACTAGTCCGATCACTCCTAAGCTGTCAAGGAGAAAGAATCAATTTATTTTAAATTCCCCATTTCGCTCAAAACGGGGAACAAGAAATACCTATTCCCTGTTCCCTACCGGGGTCCCCGGCGACAGGTCTTCGTCGCCGGGGTGGCTGTCTTTCACTCCACCTTCAAACTCGTCTCCGCTGTTGCTAGCGAACTGCCCCCCACCCAGATCGTGTAGGTTGTCGGCTCCACGGTCCGCTGCATCTCCACGTTGTAGAAGTTCAGCTCGTCGAATCCCAGCGGAAACTCCACATGCTTCTGTTCCCCCGGCGCAAGGGTCACGCGCGCAAAGCCTTTCAGCTCCCGCACCGGCTGCTCCACGCTGGCGTCGGTGTTGCGGATATAAAGCTGCACTACTTCAGTGCCCGCCACGCTCCCGGTGTTCCTCACATCCACGCCCACCTTCGTCACCGCGGTGTGTCCGGACGCAATCACTTCCCGCACCGGAACTTCCGTCCGGCTGAGCGTCGGTTGCGAGTAGCTGAAGCGCGTATAGCTCAGTCCCCATCCAAACGGAAACAGCGCCGAGTTATCCTCGTCGATATACCGCGACATGAACTTCTCCAGGGGATTCCGCGGCATCCGGCTCAAGTCGGCGTGCGCCGGCCGGCCGGTGGGGAGCTGTGAATAGAAAAGAGGTTCCTGCCCCACGGCGCGGGGAAAACTTGACGGCAGCTTGCCCGAGGGGTTCACATCGCCAAACAGCACATCGGCCACCGCGTGCCCAGCTTCGACCCCCGGGCTCCAAGCTTCAAGGATCGCCGGCACATGCTCTGCGGCCCACTTCAACTCCAGAGGACGCCCGGCCAGCACCACCAGGATCACCGGCTTGCCGGTCGCCACCACGGCCTCCAGCAGCTTTTCCTGCGCGCCTGTAAATCCCAGGTGAACCCGGCTCGAGGCTTCTCCTTCCATCCAGTTCGTGCTCTCGCCCAGCGCCAGAATCGCTACATCGGCCAGCTTAGCTGTCTCCACTGCCTCGGCGATGGTCTTGTCGTCGTCCGGCACCGGCGCGTGATCGTCGTCCACAACCGGCCCGTTGAAATTCACTCGCTTCAGCACGTTTTCATCCTCGCCGCTCAGCAGCCCGCAACCCTCGGAATACAGCAGACGGTCTCCCAACCGCTCGGTCAGCGCAGCCCTGAGCGTGATTACGTACTTTGGATCGCCGTTCACGGCCCAGGCCCCCAACAGCTCCCGCTGGTTGTCGGCCAAAGGCCCGATCAGAGCCACCTTTTTGGCTTTTGCGGTCAACGGCAGCAACGTTCCCAGCCCCTCCACTGGATCGTTCTTGAGCAGCACCAGTGTTTCGTCGGCAATCTTGCGCGCCACCGCCCGCCGCTCCGGAGTTTCCACATAGGCCGGCCCCGGCTGGGTATACGGATGATCGAACAATCCCAGCGCAAATTTGACCCGCAAAATGCGCCGCACCGCTTCATCCACCACCGCTTCGGGAATCTTGCCCGACCGCACCTGTCCGGCGATCACCGTCGCGTAGAGGTTCCCCTCCATGTCCATTTCCACGCCCGCTTCCAGCGCCTTCCGCGCCACCGTCGGACCATCGCCAATGGAGTGATTGATTAACTCCGCGACCGCGCCCCAATCGGAAACGACGAAACCGTCAAACCCCCATTCCTTTCTTAAAATTTGCGTTAAGGTAAACGGGTCGGCGGTCGCCGGAATTCCGTTGATCGAGTTGAATGAACTCATCATCGTCGCCGCTCCGGCCTCGACCGCGGCCCGATAGGGCTCCAGGTAAACCTGGCGCAGAGTGATCTCGCTCATATCGGCGGGATTGTAATCCCTGCCGGCACTGGCCGCGCCATACGCAGCAAAGTGCTTCACGCTCACCGCCACCGAATCGGGCTTGGAGAGATCGTCCTGCTGGTACCCTTTTACCCAGGCGCGAGCCATGGCCGAGCTCAGGTAGGGGTCCTCGCCATTGGACTCGATAATGCGTCCCCAGCGTGGATCGCGGGCAATGTCCACCATCGGGGAAAAGACCCAGGCAATCCCGTCGGCGCGGGCTTCGACGGCGCCATAATGGGCCACCGTCTCGGCCGCCTCCGGATCCCAGCTCGCCGCCAGCGCCAACGGAATCGGAAAGGTGGTCCGGTGACCGTGAATCACATCCTGCCCAAAGAGGATGGGAATGTGCAGCCGCGATTTCTCCACCGCAATATGCTGATAGTGGTTGGTCGCACCTTGGCCAACGATGTTCAGCATCGATCCCAGCTGCCCCTTGGCGGTCAACTCGTCATACTTCAGATTCGATGCGTCAGGACCAGAGGGATAGCCCGCCGAGTATTGCACCAACTGCCCGACCTTCTCATCGAGCGTCATCTGTTTCAGAAGCGCCTCGACGCGCGCATTCAATTCCTTTGACGCCAGTTGCGCGTTGGGGGCGGGCTTGGTCTGAGCCCCGCACGCCAGCCAGGCAAAGCCCGCCAGCAACAGCAGAATATGAAGAGACCGGGAAATAGTTTTCATGGCACGGCCATAATAAACCGTTTAACCAGAAACCGTCAGACCGCAAACGCTCGCCGCGCTCCCGCTCTGCAACAGACTAGCCGCCGCATTTGCTTCACCTAGTCCGCCCGACGGCAGATTCCGGGCCAGACAACTCGAAAATGCTCTACTCTTGCCTGGTACGCGCATGAATAAATTTTCGGCCAAGCTCCGCGACGCACTGCGTGAGGCCCTCGCCCACGATGTGATCAACACCGCCAAGGCCGTCGCCTACTCTGGAATGCTCATGCTGTTTCCCGCCCTGCTGGTGCTCACCACAATGCTGGCCCAGGTACCGGAAGGAACCACCCTGGCAGGCGAGATGCGCGCTGCGTTCGAGCAGCTTGTGCCCGCCGAAACCATGAATCTGTTGCAGCCCTACCTGCTCACCCGCCAGATCCGTTCCAGCCAGGTGATCCTCTCCGCCATCACCCTCAGCGCCTTCGCCAGCCTGGGCATGACGCTCTCGCTCATGGAAGGGTTTCGCCGCGCTTATCACCTGCCCAGCGAGGAATGGGGCTTCTGGGGTCGACGGCTGCGGGCGCTGCTGCTGGTGCCCATTGCTCTTGTACCTCTATCGCTGGCCACCCTGCTGGTCGTCTTCGGCCATCAGATCGAATCCTGGATGATCGACAACGCGAACCACGATTTGCGCTTCATCGTGCTGGTCTTCTGGCGCATCGTGCGCTGGTCGCTCGCACTCATAACCGGCGCCACCGTTCTGACCACCCTCTACCACTTCGGCACCAAACGAACGGAACATTGGTTGTGGGTGCTTCCAGGCGCGTTTGCCGCCACCTTCATTTGGTTTCCGGCCACTCTGGCCTTCGGCTGGTATGTCACTCGATTTGCCGATTACTCCATGTTCTACGGTTCCTTTGGAGCCGGCATCGCCACGCTGGTCTGGCTCTACATCACCGCTTTCAGCGTCCTCATCGGCGCGGAACTGAACGGCGCTCTTTTTCGGGATCGACAATCAAAATTTCCCGATTCCGCCTGATTCATTTCGGCTTCATTCAGTTCCCTAAGGCCTCTCACCGGCCAGATTTACAGGGCTCAATGCATACTGGATGCAGCGGAATCCAGTACAACCCTCCGTGTACAATGAAGCAAGTCTTATACCTGCTGACTTTCATCCTCAACTGAACATTTTTTGGAGCCTTCTCATGCCGTTCGCAGAACTGAGCCTGACCGATTCCACATCCCAACGCCGCGCAAAAATTGTTGCCACTCTCGGGCCCGCTTCCAACACCGAGCCCGTCTTCCGGGATCTGGTTCGCGCCGGCATCGATGTGGTCCGCCTCAACTTCTCCCATGGCACTCACGAGGAGAAGCTGGCGTTGATCCAGATGATCCGCAAAGTCAGTCGCGAGGAGCGCAAGCCCCTGTGCATCCTCGGCGATCTGCAGGGTCCCAAGATCCGCACCGGCAAGCTGAAAGATCACGTATCCGTTCAGCTCAAGGCCGGCAACCGGCTCACCATCACTCCGCGCGACGTCCTCGGTTCGGCGTCTGTGGTGAGCACCACCTTCAAAACCCTGGCTGAGAATGTCGAGCAGGGTTCGCGCATTTTGCTCTCCGATGGCCTCATTGAGTTGCGCGTCCGCCAGGTGGACGGCGACGACGTCATCTGCGACATCGTGAACGGCGGCACGCTGGGCGAAAACAAAGGCATCAACCTGCCCGGCATTATGGTGCGCGTTCCATCTCTTACTGAAAAAGATTCGGCGGACCTCGAGTTCGCACTCAAGAACGGTGTCGACGCCATCGCCGTCTCCTTCGTCCGCACGGCGGAGGACGTCCGTCTTGTCCGCAATCGCGTGTCGGCTTACGGCGGCGAAACCTGGATCATCGCCAAGCTCGAAAAGCCCGAGGCCATCGAGCAGTTGGACGGGATTCTGCAGGCCGCGGACGGCATCATGGTGGCGCGTGGCGACCTCGGCGTGGAAGTGCCTCCGGAGAAAGTTCCCGCTATCCAGAAGCACATCATCCGCCGCGCCGCCGAGTACCGCAAGCCGGTGATCACCGCAACCCAGATGTTGGAATCGATGATCGAGAACCCCCGGCCTACCCGCGCCGAGGTCTCCGACGTCGCCAATGCCGTTTATGACGGCACAGACGCCGTGATGCTGTCAGGCGAGTCGGCCGTCGGAAAATATCCGGTCGAGGCGGTCTCCATGATGGCGCGCATCGTGACCGAAGCTGAACTGCACATCAAGCTGGACGAACACGCTGAGCCACGAGCGCGTGTGGCCCACCTCTCCATCGCGGAAACAATTTGCGAGGCCACGGCCCATGCCGCCGACGACCTGGATCTGCGCGGCATCGCGCTCTTCACCGAATCGGGAAGCACAGCCCGCCAGCTCTCGAAGTATCATCCCTCTGCGCCCATCTTCGCGCTCAGCCCGATCGAGGTCACCATCAATCGCCTCAACCTGCTGTGGGGAACGACTCCTATTCGTTGTCCCAAAGTCAACAGCACGGAGGCCCTGGTCGATGTGGCCGAGGACCTGCTCGAGCAAGGCGGCTACGTCCGTCCTCGGGAGGTCATCGCCATTGTGGCCGGAACCCGCACCAAATCCGGTTCCACCAACTTCCTCCGCCTGCATGTGCTCGGCGAACACAACCAGGAAGGCGTAAAGTTCTTTGCCGCTAAGGAAGAGGAGACGCTTCCGGATCCTGCCGCCGACCCGCTCGTCAGCAAGGTAAAACGTATCGCCGCCAAACCCGCCCCGTCCCCCGTACGGCGCAAGTAGCAAGCCGGCATGCTCGCAAATAAAACGCGCCACTCCCGGCTGGGAATGGCGCGTTGCATTTCAGCGGCAAAGGATGGGCAGGCTGCGTCGCCCGTGCCTCAAGCCGTAGGCGGCTGCCCCACCGCAGGTGGTTACTTCGCCGCCAACTGCCGCAGCACATACTGCAGAATCCCGCCATGCTGAAAGTACTCGATCTCCTGCGGCGTATCGATGCGGACCTTGGCGACAAACTCCTTCGTCGTTCTGTCGGCTGCCGTCGCCTTCACCGTGAGTGTGCGGCCGCCGGCAAACTTGCCGGTCAGCAGCGACGTCAACCCGGCGAAGTCGTAGACCTCCTCACCAGTCAGCCCCAGCGATTCGGCGCTCTGCCCATCATCAAACTGCAGCGGCAAAATCCCCATCCCTACCAGGTTCGACCGGTGAATGCGCTCGAAGCTTTCCGCAATCACCGCGCGTACGCCCAGCAGCTTCGGACCCTTGGCCGCCCAGTCGCGCGACGAGCCGGAACCGTATTCCTTCCCCGCCAGAATCACCAGAGGCACGCCGCGTTCGGCGTACTTTACGCTGGCGTCAAAGATCGACATTCCCTCGCCCTCGGGCAGCAGCCGCGTCACGCCTCCCTCGGTCCCCGGCGCAAGCTTGTTCTTCAGCCGCACGTTGGCAAACGTGCCCCGCACCATCACTTCGTGATTGCCTCGCCGCGATCCGTAGGAGTTGAAGTCCGCCGGCTTCACTCCGTGCTCCGCGAGGTACTTGCCCGCCGGCCCGTTAGTCTTAATCGAACCTGCCGGCGAAATGTGATCCGTCGTCACTGAATCGCCTAGCACCGCCAGCACCCGCGCACCCAGAATGTCGGTCACCGGCGCGGGAGTCTTGGTAATGCCGTCGAAGTACGGCGCCTTGCGAATATAAGTCGAGTCAGGCTCCCACTGGTAGACATCGCCCGTGGGAAATTTGAGCCCCTGCCAGTTGGCGTCGCCCAGCGATACCGTCGCGTATTCCCTGCGGAAGCTTTCGCTGCTCAGTCCCCGCTCAATGGCCTCTGCCACTTCCTTTTGCGTGGGCCAGATGTCCCTGAGAAACACCGGCTGCCCTGCCTCGTCCGTCCCCAAGGAATCCTTATCGAAGTTGTGGCCGATCTTGCCCGCGAGGGCGTAAGCCACCACCAGCGGCGGACTCATCAGATAATTTGCGCGCACGTCCACATTCACGCGACCCTCAAAGTTTCGGTTGCCGCTAAGCACGCTCACCGCCACTAGCCCGTGTTCGTCGATGCTCTTTGAAACATCCGCGGGCAGCGGTCCCGAGTTGCCAATGCACGTGGTGCAGCCATATCCCACCACGTTGAAGCGCAGTTTTTCCAGGTACGGAAGCAGCCCGGATTTCCGGTAGTAGTCCGTCACCACCCGCGAACCGGGCGCCAGCGAGGTCTTGACCCACGGCGGCACCGTCAACCCCTTTTCGACAGCCTTCTTTGCAAGAATCCCCGCAGCCACCATCACGGAAGGATTCGACGTGTTCGTGCAACTGGTGATGGCCGCAATCACCACCGATCCGTGATCGAGATACGTATCGGGATCTACCCCAAAACGCTCCTTCACCGTCGTCGTCAGATGCACCGGAACCTTCTCCGCAACGCCCGTGTCGGTCACCGATCCGCGTTTCCACGCACTCGCGGTCCGCGTCCCCAGCGGCTTGGCCGTCGGCCCCAGAAGAGCGGGCAGTTGTTGCGTAAAGTTGGCCGCCGCGTCCTTCAGCAGCACGCGATCCTGCGGGCGCTTCGGCCCAGCTACGCTCGGCTCCACGGCGCCCAGGTCCAGCGACAGAGTCTGCGTGTATTCAGCCTCGGGCGCACTCGCGGTGTGGAACAAGCCCTGCTCCTTGTAATAAGCCTCGACCAGCGCAATCTGCTCTTCGCTGCGTCCCGTCAACCGCAGATAGCGCAGCGTCTCAGCATCCACTGGGAAGATGCCGCACGTCGCTCCATATTCGGGAGCCATATTGCTGATCGTCGCCCGGTCCGCCAACGGCAACGCCGCAATCCCCGGCCCGTAGAACTCCACAAACTTGCCCACCACGCCCAGCTTGCGCAGCGCCTGAGTCACGGTCAACACCAGATCGGTCGCTGTCGCGCCCTCGCGCAGCTTTCCGGTCAGTTTGTAGCCCACCACCTGCGGCACCAGCATGCTCACTGCCTGCCCCAGCATGGCCGCCTCGGCTTCGATGCCGCCCACGCCCCAGCCCAGCACCCCCAATCCATTAATCATGGTGGTGTGCGAGTCGGTGCCCACCAGCGTGTCGGGATACGCAATCAGCTCACCCGCAACCTCGGTCGTGAACACCACGCGGGCCAGATACTCCAGATTCACCTGGTGGCAAATTCCCATCCCAGGCGGAACCGCCGAGAAATTGCGAAACGCCGTCTGCCCCCACTTCAAAAACGCATACCGCTCCCGGTTGCGCTGGAATTCGAGCAGCGTGTTGGCTTCAAAAGCTCCCGCGGTCCCAAACTCATCCACCTGGACTGAATGATCGATGACGAGTTCGGCGGGCACCAGCGGATTCACCCGCTCCGGATCGCCCCCCAGCGTCTTGATCGCGTCGCGCATCGCCCCCAGGTCCACCACCGCAGGCACGCCGGTAAAATCCTGCATCAGCACCCGCGCCGGCATGTAGGCGATCTCCCGGCTCGGTTCGGCCTTGGCGTCCCAGTTGGCCAAAAATTCAATGTCTCCCGCCGTTACATTGACGCCGTCTTCGCGGCGCAGCAGATTTTCCAGAAGAATCTTCAGGCTGAAGGGCAGCCGGCTCAGGTTGAAGCCGCGCGCCGTCAGCGCCGGAAGCCGATAGATCGTGTACGAGCGATTGCCGGAACTGAGCGTAGCCCGGCTTGCAAAGCTGTTCATAATGGATTGACCTTTCTCGTTCGCGCACCCGCGAACGGATGGCTGAAATTCAAATTGGAGCCTCCGCGGCGCGGAGACTTTTCCGGCCGGTTGGACTCACAGCCGGGCGCCCAGGATCTCGACTTGGAGATTTGGGAAACCGAGAATCGACGGATTTAGATTACTCAGCGGGAAAGGCGCCGTCCACGGTCCGGGTGCCCGTGCCGGAATCGCTTCAGCAGCGGCGTCGACGAAATTCGGACTGCGGAGAGGTTAAACATAGCGGACACTGAAATTCTAGCGCGGCGCCCTGATTCAGGGAAGACCTGCCGGCGACTGCGAGAAAGGCGCAGCAACTGGAGCGCGGAACGAAGTATTTGGAGGACGCATGCCGGACCGGACCCGCCGCGCCCCTATTCCTGCGGCGGCACGGCAAAATAGCCTTTGCGAACTTGCACCTTCATCCCATCCCCGCAGGTCAAGCCAAGGTGCCGGAAGGTGCCATCGAGCTTGGTGTTGAGGGGGGTGTAGCTGGCCACATATTGGGTGCGCAGCTCGTCTTCAATCTGCTGAAAGGCAGCCTCAAGCTTCTTGCCATTGTTGCCCACGTCGATCAGGCGACCGCCGGTCTCGTCGGTCAACTTCTTCATCGCAGAGTAGCCGCTGTAACCGAAGCCACCGTAGAAGCCACGATCGGCAATCAGGATGACGTACACTAACGCGTTGGATTTCTGCGCCGCGGCGATCGCATCCTGAATCCTATGGTCGCTGCCCTCGTCCTCGCCGTCGGTCAGCAGGATCATCGCCTTGCGTCCGGTCTCCTGATTCAGTTTTTCGTTGGAAGCCAGGTAGACCGCATCATAAAGCACCGTCCCCTTGGGCGTTCCCCTGGTGGGAACGGTTCCCCCGCCGGCGCCCGGAATGCCCCCTGCCCCATTGCCGCCCGCGGTATTGATCTCCGCTTTGCTCATGGCTCGCGTCAGCAGCCGGGGGCTGTTGGTGAAGTCCTGCAGCATGTCCACATTCACGTCGAAGGAGATCAAAAATGCTTCATCCTTTTGCCTCAGCACCCTGGATAGGAACTGGCCGCCAACGTCCTGCTCCAGAGACAAAACATTGGTCTGGCTGCCCGAAGTGTCCAGCAGAATTCCCAGCGTCAGCGGCTGGTTGGTTTCGGCCACAAAGTTCTTCAGCTTTTGCGGCACCTTGTCTTCGGTAATCGTGCAGTCGTCTTTGTTCAGGTGGGGAACCAGGTTGCCCTGTTTATCTTTGACGGTAAAGAACACGTCTACCAGATTGACATTGACCTTGAAAGTAGCCACCGATTGTTCGTCGGGCGAAGGGGCCGGCGCATTGCTCACCGGCGGGGCGTCCGGCGAAGGGGCAAGCTGAGCCCACCCCAACGCCGACAAGCTCGGCAGGCCGAAGAACAAAACGGCAACTCCCAATCGAACACGCATGCTGGTCATTTAGACGAAATTGGCACCTCGAAGAAAGCATACGCCATGTGTTTCCCGAGTGGAGGACAACCTGCGCCGCTCTGTTGCGTCTGATACTCTGACGGATGCAGTACTGTTGGTCGGTTTTCGGCCCACGCGGGAGGCTTCCGCGGACCGTTTTCCGGGGATAATGGCTCAGGGATCGATTTTCACTGACCACTGACCAGTCGAGATTGGCAACGGGACACTGCGGAACACGGCATTTGGGAGGACAGAATACCCGTGAAGCTTGGTTCAACAGCAATGGCGCTGGCGGCGCTTGTGACTTTAGGTCTCAATTTATGTGCGGCCGGGCTGGCCCAACAGCAGCCATCCCCCGTACCGGATGCTCCTGCACCCCAGTCAGCTCCGCCGTTGACCGGCGTCGATGGCTCCCCGATTACGCCCGGCAAAGGGGAGGCGAATGATCCGACCGCGCCCAGCTCATCCTCTACCTCCCAGCAGGCAACGCCATCCAGCCAGGCGCCCTCCAGCCAGGGCAAGGATGAATTCCAGGCCAAACCCCCGGAGATGCCAGCGACTGGAGAAGGGGCTGAAAGGGACGCTACCCTCATCCGCCTGAATGTGAATTTTGTGGAGGTACCGGTAACCGTGAAGGACTCTAAGGGAAAACTGGTGCCCGGCCTCACGTACCGCGACTTCAGGATCTTCGAGAACGACACGCGTGAGCCCATTTCTTACTTCACCGTGGATCCGTTCCCGCTTTCCATTGCCTTTGTCATTGACCAGAGCCTCACCTCCGATGTAATGGCCAAGGTGGACAATTCGCTTGACGCGATCCAGGGCGCGCTCACGCCCTACGACGAAGCGGCTGTCTTTTCCTACAGCAACGGAGCCCAGGAGCGCACCGGCTTCACCGGGGCCCAGAGCAACCGCCTGCCGGCCGTGCTGGCTCTGACCAAGTCATCCGGCACCGAGATGCTGGTGCCCATCAACGACGGTCCTTTTGCCAGTTGCAACATCCGCGAAAACGGCAACTGCGTCGATCCCAACCTGCAGGCTGGACGCTCGGCCGGTAATGGCACATTCATCACCATCCCCAAGGAGATTCACACCCTCAACGACGCAATCCTGGCTGCCGCCAAGGAGCTATCCACACGCCCCATCGGGAGACGCCGCATTATTTACGTCATCTCCGACGGCAAGGAATACGGCAGCAAGGCTACCTACAAGGAAGTGGTGCGCTACCTCCAAACCAACAAGATAGCGGTCTACGGCACTGCGGTGGGCACTTCCGCTCTCTGGGGCGAAGGATACGTCAGCCGCCTTCACCTGCCCTTTACCATGTATGACAACCGGTTGGCCGGTTACGTAATCCAAACCGGCGGCACGCTGGACTCCGAACGCAACCTGAACGGCATTGAAAAGAGCTACCAGGCGATCGCCGAAGAGGCGCGCAACCAGTACACGCTTGGCTACTATACCCACGAGCCATTCATTGACGGGAAGTACCGCAAGATCGATGTTCGCGTCGACCGGCCCGGCCTCGAGGTGATCGCCAAGCCGGGCTATTACCCATCCGGGCAGGATGCTCGCTAGTCAGTGAGTTCTTCGGCATCCGCAGCTGGCTTCGGATTGATCTCCGCCGCCACCTGGGGTGGATCGGACTTCGTCGGCGGCGTGGGCGCACGCCGCGCTCCCGCGCTGCTAATTGTCGCCACCGGCCACATCGTTTCCCTGATCGTGCTGTTGGCGATCTGCCGCGAGATGCAGGTTGCCATCCCCGGCCGCGCCTACATGACTTATGCTGCGCTGGGCGGCTTTGAGGGTTCGCTGGCGCTCGCCCTCTTTTATCGTGCGCTGGCCATGGCCCCCATGGGGCTCACCGCTGCCCTGACCGGTTTGCTAACGGCGTTGGTGCCGGTCGTGTTTTCCCTTCTTCACAATGGCTTGCCGACTCCTCTGACTTGTATCGGATTGGCCGCCGGGTGTGTCGCCATCTGGCTGATCACGCGCTCGCCAGCCCCGAAGGGGCCCGGCGTGAAAGAAACCCCCACACCGCCAGCCGCGCTCCTGCTCGGCTCGCTAGCGGGGGTTGGGTTTGGAACCCAGCTGATTCTCTTCAAAATGGCCAGCGGAGGCGGCATTCTGTGGGCCATGACCTCAGCGCGCACAGCGGGCGTACTGGCGCTGCTGCTGTTTCTTGCCATGATGCCGCCCAAAGCGCCTTGGCGGGGATTCTGGCTGACTGGGATCCTGGCAGGAACTCTGGATACGCTGGGCAATTTTTCCTATATTCAGGCCACCCGATTCGGGCGGCTGGATGTGGCCGCGTTGATCTGTTCACTCTACCCCGCAGGCACCATCCTGCTGGCCACGATGGTCTTGCGCGAGTGGCCCACACGCCGCCAGATGGCCGGCATTGGGCTGGCGCTGGCTGCCGTGGGGCTGCTTAGCGTGTAAGAGCGCTCAGGCGCGTCCAACATAAAAGACCTGCGCGGGTGCACAGGTCTCTCAGTTTGTCGTGAAATCATAAGCTGCGCAGCCTGAACCGACGATTTCCATCTCCCGGCTCGAAACCGGACCAGGCCCGTCGCCGCGCAATGCTTTCGTTCAGGGCTTTATTTGGGTTCGACTGGAGTCGAGGCCGGCGGCGCGGGAGCAGGCGTCACCGTATGCTGCACGGCCGTCGGCGCAGGAGGCGTGGGTTCGCTAATGCCCTTGATTCCCTCTTTGAAGCCCTTCAACCCTTCGCCAAGCCCTTTGCCCAACTCCGGCAGCCGCTTGGCGCCGAACACCAGAAATGCAACCACGGCCAGCACGATCAAGTGCCACGGCTGAAGTAGATCGCCCATTGTTTCATCCTCCGCGCGCCACGCTTGCGGGGCGCACTCTATCAAGGATTATTGTCGCACAAACCCGCATTCTCCGCGCTGAAGTGACAATTGGATTACATCCTGTCGGTCCTGGCCGGCACGCGGGGCTGGCATGTCCCGACGGACTTGAAGACCAACGCTCAATTCACCTGCGCCGGCTTGCCCAGCCTCTCCGTCACCATGGCGTAGAAGGTGCGCAAATCTTCCTCTTCGCCTGCCGTCAGCCGGCGGTAGACCTTCATGAGCGGAAACAGCCGCGAGCCGCGCACTTCCACGGCAGGAACTGCCACCGCGCCACCTGGGTAGGGGGTCATCTCCCAGCCGCCCGCATAGCGACGCCGCAGCACCTCGCCCAGGTAGCTGCCCCAAAGCCTCACCTCAAAGTCCAGGTCCAGCTCCGGGCTTTCGCCGACAAGGACCAGGATCTCATCCAGCGCGTCAATCGATTCCGAACTGAAGTCCAGCTTTTGCCGGAACTCACGCTGACCCACTTCCGCAGCGGCTCGCGCGTACCCCTCCATCATCGCTCCCAGATCGGAGTAGGCTGCCGATTCCAAACGTTTGCGCAGTTCGCTGGCCACACTCCAGAATAAATGCCAGGGCCGCCGGAATGCGTGATGAAAAATGGCGCCCCATCCCACGTTTGTGGCAGACTGAGAACAGTTATGGAGAGTCCGCTTTGAAGAATCTCAAGCTCCTCGTCCTTGCCGCTTTCCTCACGCTGTCAGCCGCCACGGGCAGCCCCGCCGGCCGCGACATTTATCCCGATCCAACTCAGGCCAAAGCCGACCTTGCCGCCGCTCTCAAGACCGCCGCCGCCACCCACAAGCGCATCCTGCTGGACTTTGGCGGCAACTGGTGCGGTGACTGCAAGGTGCTGGATCTTTACTTTCATGACCCCAAGAACCAGCCCCTCCTCGAGAACAATTTCGTTCTGGTCGACGTAAATATCGGGCACATGGACGTCAATGAGGACATCGCCGAGAAGTACCAGGTCCCGCTGAGTAAAGGCGTACCCGCGCTGGCCGTCCTGAGCGAAACCGGGAAACTGCTCTACAGCCAGAAGACCGGCGAGTTTGAATCCATGCGCAAGATGGAGTCCTCGGCCGTGACCAGCTTCCTGGTGCAGTGGAAGCCCGTCAAGCCGGGCTGCTCAGCCGTGATGATGAACTGCTGAGGGCGGAGCCTGGATGCTCTGCAACACACCAACTCACCCAATCGGCGCCAGGTGTTTGGTTTTTGAGTAAGTGTAAATAATGCGATGCGCCACGGTGATGGTGGAGAGCACCGCCAGCACCCACAGCACTGGAGCCATGACGCCCCAGTGATTGAACAAGGCGCCCAGCAGGATAAGCACGATCCGCTCCGGCCGCTCCATGAAGCCTACCTTGCATTGGCCGATGAGAGCCTCGGCGCGGGCGCGCGTGTAGCTGACCATCAGCGAGGTGACCATGACGAAGGCCACCAGCACCACATAGCGGAAGCGGTTAATGCGGCCGTAGTAGACCAGCAAACCAAAAAACAGCACCACGTCGGAATAGCGGTCGATCACCGAGTCGAAGAAGGAGCCGAAGACGGTGACCTGGTTGTTGCGGCGTGCGACGCGCCCATCCACCATGTCAAAGATGCCGGCGCCGAAGATCACCATGCCTGCGTAGAAAAACATGCGCCCGGCGTTGGCGGCGTTTGCGTGGCCAAAGAAAAATGCAGCCACGATGTTGATCACCAGGCCGATGAAGGTGAGCGTATTGGGGGAGATGCGGGTCAGCGCCAGGCCGTACACGATGCGGTCAAGAAGCCAGCCGCATCCGCGGCCAAAAGCGCTGGTCCAGGTCATTCCAATCTTCCTTGTTACTGTTCTTTGCCGGGGTCGGCGGTTCCGTTTTCCGTTTCGCCCGCGCCCGCTTCATCGTGAATGGTGGTCAACTTCAGAACTTCGAGCTCGCGCTTGCCGTTGGGCGTGACAATAGTGGCCACGTCGCCCACCCGCTTGCCCACCAGGCCGCGCCCGATCGGCGAGGTCGTCGAGATCAGGCCCTTGGAGACGTCGGACTCCTCGCTGGTCACCAGCCGATAGACGATCTCCTCATCCTTGGTCGAGTCATAAACCACAATCGTGGAGCCGAAGCCGGCCTTGTCCCTGGGAATGTTGGTCAGGTTCACCAGCGAAAGCTCGGCCATGCGCTTCTTCAGTTGACCCAGCCGGGCATTCACAAAAACCTGGCGCTGCTTCGCCATGTGATATTCGGCGTTCTCCGACAGATCTCCCATGGCCACGGCCTTCTTGATCTCCGCGGGAAGCTCGTGGGCAAGCTCGTGCTCAAGAATATCGATCTCTGCAAGAAGCTGCTTTTTAATGTGCTCGGGCATTCAGGGTCCGTTGCGGTGAGCGAGGCTGCTCCATCCGCGAGAATTGAAATAACTCGACTTCCCATTATACGCGGGTGATGGGAAATGCCGAGCCTAACTCGCACATCTCACCAGGGGATCCATCGGCTCTTCTCGCACTCCTCAATGCCGACGATGCCGCGGCGCTGGTGATTCAGTGGCTTGGGTATTTGCCGCTGGCCAGATCGTGCTCGGCTTGCACCAGGTCGTCCGTGCGGCCCAGATCGCGCCAGTAGAATTCGTCGGCGCGAAAGGCGATGATCTTTTCTCCCTGGGCGGCGAGCTGCAGGTAGGCGGCGATGATAGAAAAGGCGCCTTCGTTTTCCATCTTCGCAAAGATGAGAGGAGAAATGATGTGTATGCCGGTGAAGGCCAGCGCCTGCACATCGAG
>PMOF01000281.1:1849-6652 GCA_003162495.1 Acidobacteriaceae bacterium | reverse complement strand
ACATCCTCCAAGTTACAGCTGGCAAGTTACAGCTGGCTAAGTTGCAGCTGAAAACATATCTATACAGATGTCGGGATATGGAGCGCATGCCAGAGAGCCGCTAGCTCTTCGATGGGCAGAGCTTCCGCGCGCGCCTGGGTGGGTATGGAGGCGTGGGCGAGGGCGGCAGCGACAGCATGGGGTGGAAACCGGGCGGCGCGGAGGTTGTTGGCGAGGGTCTTGCGTTTTTGGGCAAAGACTTTGCGGACGAAGGGGAGAAATGTGGCTTCCTGAAGGCCGAGTTCCGCGAAGCGGGGAGCGAATCGCCAGCGGAACACGGAGGAGTGGACGTCAGGCGGCGGCGAGAAGGACGAAGGCGGAAGGGTGAAGAGCGTTTCGGCGGGGCCGTACATTTGCACGGTCACGGAGAGCAGCCCATAGTCGCGCGAGCCTGGCTGGGCGGTGATGCGGTCGGCCACTTCGCGCTGAACCATCAATACGGCCCGGTCGAGAATCGCTCGATCTAGAATCGCGCCATGGGGAGCGGCGTGGCTGGCGGCGAGCTTGAGGAGGATTTGCGAGGTGATGTAGTAGGGCAGGTTGCCGACCACGAGCAGGCGCTGGCCGGCGGCGGCTGAGGCCGCGGCAAAGTCGAAGCGAAGCACGTCCTGCTCGATGACGGTGACGCGGGCCTGAGGGCCGGGAGGAAACTGGTTGCGCAGATGAGCGGCGAGGCCGGGATCGAGCTCGACGGCGAGAACATGGGCCGCTCTGGCGGTGAGGGCTCCGGTGATAGCGCCGGCGCCGGGGCCGATCTCTACCACGGTGCGGCCGGTCAGATCGCCCAGCGAGGCGGCGATGCGCTGCACGGCCTGCGCGTCTTCAAGGAAGTTCTGTCCGAGCCTGGGTTTGCTGGGCATGGGCTGCATTGATGGTAGATGAGGGCGGCTGGCGCCGCGAAGACACCAAGTCAGAGTTCGTGGTCTCCCACCCTTTCGCCAGAAAAAGGCGAAAGGATGGGCACCCCTGTTTTACCGATGTCTAAGCGGTGCGGCCGGCTGGAGTGGGGGAGAAACGCTTGACGGTGAGGGGCGTTCCAAGGTGTACTCGATGGAGACCGATCACCAGCTGAAGGGCAGCTTCCATCACCTATGGCATTTGAACCGGGGCAGAGGATTGGCGACTACGAGATCGTGGCGAAACTGGGCGCGGGCGGCCTCGGGGTTGTGTACGAAGTGCAGCATCTGATTTCGCAGCGGCGCGAAGCCATGAAGATCCTGTTGCCGGATCGGGGGGACACGCCGGAGATGGTGGAGCGGTTTCGGCGTGAAGTGCAGACGCTGGCTACGCTCAGCCACGTCAATATCGCCGCGCTCCACAATGCTTTTTACTATGAAAAGCAGCTTGCCATGGTGATGGAGTTGATCCACGGCGAATTGTTGAGCAATCGCCGCCGCAAAGGGTCGGTCACGCTGCTCCAGGTGCTGGACATCGCCGCTCAGATTCTGCAGGCGCTGATTTACGCCCATCGCCTTGGCGTGGTGCATCGGGACATCAAACCCTCGAACATCATGATTGACGAGAACGGCGTGGTGAAGCTGCTGGATTTCGGCATCGCCTTCAAAGAGCAATCCAGCCAGTTGACGCAGACCGGCTATATGCTCGGCTCCCTGAGTTATATGTCTCCGGAACAGGTGAACGGCAGCCAGGCGACGGCGCGTTCCGATATTTACTCCGTCGGAGTTACGCTGTATGAGCTGCTGACGGGCACACTGCCCATCACCGGAGCCACCAACTACGAGATTATGAAGGGCCACATACAGCGTGTGCCTGTGCCGCCGCATCTAGTCGCGCCTCTGGTTCCGAAAGCAATCTCCGACGCGGTCATGCGGGCGCTCGAAAAAGACGCCGCGCATCGATTCTCGTCGGCGGAAGAATTTCTTAACGCCCTGCGGGCCCACCAACCGACCGCCGAACAGGGAGCAGCGCTCACCCAGCCGCTGCCCAGGCAGGCGTCCGTGGCATCCCCGTCGTCCTCAGGATCGCTCAAGCAGAAGACCCCCTCGGCAAGCGGCATGCAGAGCCTGCCGCTTGAAGAGGTGAGCCGCAAACTCGCGGTATATATAGGGCCAGTGGCGAAAATCGTGGTGAAGAAGCTGGCTGCCCAGACCGACGACGTAGATACCATCTATCGCGAGGCGGCCAAGCAGATCGGCTCGGATACGGACCGGGCTGCATTCCTGAGGTCGAAGAGGCAGTAGTCGAATCCGGGCCTGCGAGAGCCGCCCTATCCGTTCAGCATCTCAAAGGCTTTGATGAGGCTGGTTTGCATCCGATTGAAAGATGCGGTGACCTCTGCGATTTCATCTTTGCCTTTTATTTCGAGCAGAGGCAAATCCATTTCGCCTTTGCTGATGATATCGGCGTTGCTGGAGACGCGGCGCAGGGGGCGAATCACGATCAGGTACATGGCGACATCGATCAAAGCAATAGTGAGCAGGAAGATGGCTCCGAGGCCGATGAGCAGATCGCGGAAGCCCTTGTCGGCCAGGGCGATGGGAACCGACATGGGCACAGACACGATCTGTGCCCCGACGACTTCATTCGGTTTCCAGCCAAAGCCATGCTCGGGGCCATAGTGCCGGATCATCGACTTCGGCGCAAGGGAAGTCTGGCCGTGACATTGGAGGCAGCCTGGCGCGGCAACTACTGCTGAAGCGACATAGAGCACTGGGCCGGTAGGAGTGTCGCGCTCACCTACGTGACGGCCTTGTTCAGGATTATTTCGGAAGTAATCGATCATATCGACCTCCCACTGGGTGGCGCGGTCGTCGAGGTTGGTCGGATTGAGCGCGGCTTCGCGCAGCACATAATCGGAATAGGACGATCGCAGGTATTTGAAGGTGACGTTTACCGCGTAGAAGGGGATGGTCTGGGGGAGAAAATCGCTATTGTGGTTAGGAGTCTTCTCGAGGATGGGGCTGACCTGTTCGGCCGTATAGTCTTTGGTGGCGCTTGCGCTGGCTGCCATGAGCTCGGCCTGCTCAAGCACCTGCCGTCTTGCGTTGTTCATCAGGAAGCCGTAAGCATAGTGGGAAACGAGAAACATGCCCAATCCGAAAACCAGAACGAGCACCAGGTTGAATTTCGTCAGCAGCTTCACGAATACCTCCTCGGGCTAAACCATCATAAATGCGGGAGGGTGACGACTCAGACAAAAGGGAGAGCGCAAAATCAGAGAACGTACTCGACGTCTGCCTCGAGCGTCAACTCGCGGCGAATGGCGAGTATGTGGCCAGACCGGAGCGCTGGGTTTAACTCGATATAGTTGCGAGGTCCACGCCAGGCGTAAATCTCGCCGGTGAGCAGGTCCTCGACTTCGAATGCTGTGTCGACCGGGATTTCCAGTTCATTCAGGGGCAGGGTGACGAACCCGGTTTGGATACGAAGCGGATCGAGATTGACGACGGTGAGAATGAAGTTGGAGCGGTCTTCCGATTCCTTGCTGTAGCAGAGCAACTGATCATTGTCAGTGAAGTGGAATTTGAGCGACCAATCGCTTTGAAGCGCCTGGTTGCTGTTTCGAATCGCATTGATGCGCGCGATCAAGGGGCGCAGGCTGTCAGGCGCATCGAGGTTCCAGCGGCGGATTTCGTACTTCTCCGAGTTTAGATATTCTTCGCTGCCGGGGCGCAAGGGCAGATGCTCGAGCAACTCGAAAGCCGGGCCGTAGATGCCGTAGTTGGCGCCCAGCGTTGCCGCCAGCAGCAGGCGGATGGCGAAGGCAGGCCGGCCGCCGGTCTGCAGAAACTCGGTGAGAATATCGGGCGTGTTGGTCCATTGGTTGGGCCGGAAAAATTCGCGCACCGGGGTCTGGGTCAGTTCAGTCAGATAAGCCGAGATCTCGGCCTTCCCATTGCGCCACGGGAAGTAAGTATACGACTGGCTGAAGCCAATCTTGGCGAGGCGGTACATGATCTTGGGACGCGTGAACGCTTCTGCGAGGAAGAGGACTTGCGGGTGGTCGCGCTTGATCTCGGGGATGACCCATTCCCAGAAGGGAAATGCCTTGGTGTGCGGATTATCGACGCGGAAGATGGTGACGCCCTGTCCGGCCCAGTAGAGAAACACGCTCTTCAGCTCCTCCCACATGGCGGGCCAGTCATCGCTCTCGAAATCGAAGGGATAAATGTCCTGGTATTTCTTGGGAGGATTTTCGGCATACTGAATGGTTCCATCGGGGCGCTTGCGGAACCATGATTCATGCTGCGCCACGTAAGGGTGATCGGGCGCTGCCTGGAAGGCAATGTCGAGCGCGACGGAGAGATCCAGTTGCGCGGCTTTGGCAACGAAGTGCTGGAAGTCTGCGATGGTGCCTAACTGGCTATGAATCGACTTATGCCCGCCGTCTGCCGAGCCAATGGCCCAGGGACTGCCGGGATCGCCCGGCTGGCACTCGGGGTTGTTGTTGAGGCCTTTGCGGAAGGTGCGGCCGATGGGATGAATGGGCGGCATATAGACGACATTGAAGCCCATGTCAGCGATGGATTGCAGACGCTTTTCGCAATCCGCAAACGTGCCGTGCGCGCCGGGCCTCTGGGCGGTGGAGCGGGGAAACAACTCGTACCAGGAACTGAAGCGCGCGCGCACCGGATCGACAACAATGCTCAGTTCGCGGTCCGACTCGGTGGCGAACCGCTTGTCAGGATAGAGCAGGAGCAAATCGCGCAGCGCGGTGTCGGTTGCCGGGATGCGCAGATCGCTCGGGGCCGCGCTGGAGCGGAGCACGGATGCGCGTTTGCTGAGCCAGGCGGCGTCGGCGCC
>PMOF01000281.1:1323-1741 GCA_003162495.1 Acidobacteriaceae bacterium | reverse complement strand
AACAGCGAGGCGGCAATGGCGTCGTGGCCGTCGGTGAAGATGTCGGCTTCAACGCGGACCAGATCGCCGACCGCGCGCTTTGCGGGGAATTGGCCTCCGTCCACCTGGGGAGAGATGGCTTCAATGATGACGCGCTTGCGTCCGACAGATGGAATCACGGTCATAGTTTTACCATGCGCTGTTCGATCAGATGCCGGTAGAGATCGATGGTCTGGCGGGCGATGGCTGTCCAACTGAAGATCTGTTCCACACGCAGGCGACCCGCGTCGCCGAAGAGCCGGCATTTTTCCGGATCCTGCAACAGCTGATTGAGGCGAGAGGCGAGATCGCGCGCAAATTTTTCCGGATCGCGGGGAAAGCTTGTTACAGGGTCCTGATCGAATGGGACGAGATAGCCTGTTTCGTCGTCGACGACCAC
>PMOF01000281.1:0-1213 GCA_003162495.1 Acidobacteriaceae bacterium | reverse complement strand
GGCGCGCCGGCGCAGAGCACCACCTGGGTCTCCGGGGGGAGGTAGCGGATGGCGTCGACGAGATGAGTGACGCCTTTCTGCCTGGTGATGCGGCCGACAAACAGGACGTACGGCACGGCAGGGTCCACTCCGTATTCGGCCAGGGCGGTGGCGTCGGAGGTTTTCCGGTATTCGACCAGATCGATGCCGTTGTAGATGACGTGGATGCGGGCCGGGTCAACGTCCGGGTAGGCGCGCAGGATGTCTGCCCTGGTGCCTTGCGATACAGCGATGATGGCGTCGGCATCGAGGATCGCGGTCTGTTCCATCCAGGAGCTCATGGCGTAGCCGCTGCCCAGCTGCTCTGCCTTCCAGGCGCGCAAGGGTTCCAGCGAGTGGGTGGTGAGGACGAAGGGCATTCCGTAAAGTTTCTTGGCGAGATAGCCGGCCATCGACACATACCAGGTATGAGTGTGGACGACATCGATTCCCTGCAGCGCCTTGACCTGCGTCAGGTTCAGGCTAAGGGCCTCGAGAGCTCCCTTGAACTTGGCTTCGGTTCCGTTGGAGATTTCGGCCCAGGGTTCCGCGCCGCGGACGTGCAGGTTGCCGTGGTCGGCGTGCTGCGGCCCCCAACAGTGGACTTCGACCTCGATCTCCCTGGCCAGTTCACGGCTCAGGTAATCGACGTGGACACCGGCGCCGCCGTAGACCTGAGGGGGAAACTCGCGGGTGAATAAGCCGACTCGCAATGGTCTTGCCTCCTGCCGAATCCGATACTATGGTCAAGCATGTCTTCCGGACGCCCGAGGGGCCGCAGATGCCCTGAAAACCGCTCGGTAAATGCGATGCGGTGCGCCGGCAGAGGGATTGAATGGAGCCCTGGCACGAGTGGATGAAGCAACGGACTGGTTGAATCAATCTCGCAAGGCAGCGGCTCCGGATGAGTGTACTTGCTGGCCGTTCGTGGCGCAAGCACCGCAGAGGCGATGAAGCCGCTGGGCGCGCGAGGGGATTCAAGTAGATTAGCGGCAAGCGGCGATGATTGCTGCATGCTTGGCGCTCGTGCCGCGACCGCGTAGTGATGTAAACCCATGTCTCAGAGGCGAGACCTGGGGCACCCTAGTCGTAGACTGGATTACACAATCATGAGGTCGCGTTACTAATGCAGTGCATTGACCCGGATGAGAGGCGGCGTTGGAGTCAAACTGAAAAAAGGAGCTTCATGTTGAAG
>PMOF01000254.1:4294-5327 GCA_003162495.1 Acidobacteriaceae bacterium | reverse complement strand
CGTGTCTTGCTGCCCTTGCTGCCCGCCTTGCGTCCCATCTCCATCGGCCCGCTTTTGCTATCCTGAGCCTTGGTCCTGGCATGCCTCTTCGTAACTTAGTGCTGATCACGCTGCTGGCCCTCTGTCACCTGCGCCTTGGGGGACAGTCGACGCCCAATGCCGCTGCCAGCGCCGACCAACCGCTCGCGCCCTCTTCGCTTTCCCCTTCCACGCTTCCGGACGATCCCGGCCAGGAGATTCTCCCCGTCGCTCAACCCGAGCCCGCCCCCTCCACCGATGTGCCCGTCCAATGGGAAGCCCAGCGCCAGTTGTGGGTCAACAACACCCTCACCCTCACCGGCAATGTCGTCGGCCACTATCGCGGCTACATCCTGCGCGCGGACAAAGTAGTCTACGACCGCTCCACCAGTGAGCTTGAGGCCGATGGCCATGTGCAAGTCGCCGGCGGACCCAACGACGTGCTCATCAACGCCGACCACGGCGACATGCGGCTCAATCTGCACACCGCGCGCTTCTTTAACGTGACCGGCTCGCAGGGAATTCGCACCGCCGGCCACTCGGTCGTCTATTCCACGGCAAACCCATTCCTTTTTTCAGGAAGAGTCCTCATCCAGGCCGGCGAAGGCCAATACCGCATCGTCGACGGCTCCATGACCAATTGCCGACTGCCCCGGCCTGACTGGCGCTTGATCTCCCGTTCCATCACTCTCGCCGACGGCAAGGCCTCCACCTACAATTCCCTCTTCGAATTTCTCGGCGTGCCCCTCTTTTATCTGCCTTACCTTCGCCATCCCATCGACGAGACCGGCCGCGAAAGCGGCTTGCTCATCCCCGTCCTGGGCAATTCCTCCATCAAAGGTTTCATCGCGGGGGAGCAGGCCTACTGGGTCATCAACCGCTCCATGGACATGATCGTCGGCGCCGAATTCTACAGCAAACGCGGCTGGGCGCCCAACGGCGACTTCCGCTACAAAGGCCCCGGCCTCGATCACCTCACCGTGCGCTGGAATGCCCTGTTCGACCGCGGCGTGGA
>PMOF01000254.1:0-4251 GCA_003162495.1 Acidobacteriaceae bacterium | reverse complement strand
TTCCAGACCTTTGCCAGCGCCACCAACGGCGACGAAGCCCGGATCATCCACATGCCCGGCCTCCGCTTCGACGTCCTCGACCGCCCTCTCGGCCCTTCGCCGCTCTATTGGGGAATGGGATCGTCGCTCAACTACCTCACTCGCTCAGAGCCGCTGTTTCACGCCCGAAACGTGGGCCGCTTCGATCTCTATCCGCACCTTTCCCTGCCCTTTCAACTCGCCGGCTGGAGCGTGGTTCCCGAGGCCGCCGTCCGAGACACCTTCTATTCCGGCAGCCAGGTCCCCGACCTGACAGGCGCCAACGGCGGCATCCCCAACATCAGCCATGATTCGCTCAACCGCAAGGACGTCGAAGCCTCCATCGACATCCGTCCGCCGGCCCTCGAGCGCGACTACACGCTCGGCCGCTGGAATCGCGAACTGCGCCACGTCATCGAGCCGGAAGTGACCTATCGCTTTGTGGACGGCATCGGCGCTCGGTCCCGCAACGTGCTGCTCGTCGACACCACCGACATCGCCACCAACACCAACGAAGTCGGCCTCTCGCTCACCCAGCGCTTTTACCTGCGCCCCGCCGCGCCGCGTCCGTGCGCGTCCCAGGCGGCAGAAGACTCCGCAACCTGCCCCGCCCAACCCCGCGAGTGGGCCAGTTGGCAGCTTGCCCAGGAGTTCTTCCTCGACCCCAACTTCGGACATGCCATCATTCCCAACCGCCGCAACGTCTTCGACTCCACTCTCGATCTCACCGGCATCGCCTTTCTCACCGGCCCCCGCAACCTGGCGCCCCTTATTTCCCGCATGCGCTTTGAAGCCATCGACAATCTGCGCATCCAGTGGGACATGGACTTCGACCCCAAGAACGGACGTCTCGACTCGAACAACCTCTTTGCCGGTTACAGTTGGGGCATCACCACCCTCGGCGTCGGCCACGCCATGCTTAATGCTGTCGACGAGAACGGCAGCACCGCTTCCACCATCCAGAGCCAGCAGGTGCAGCCCTTCCTCGCCATCGGCAAGCAGAGCGGCAACGGCTTCAACTTTGCCGCCAACGGAGGCTACGACTTTGTCCAGCACTCGCTGCAATACGGCGGCGTGCAGGCGGTCTACAACTGGAATTGTTGCGGCCTCACCTTCGGCTATCGCCGCTTCGAGTTCGGCTCCCTCCGCGATGAAACCCAGTACCTCTACAGCTTCACCCTCGCCAACTTCGGCTCCGCCGGCGACATCCGCCGCTCCAACTCCGTCTTCCGCGACCCAACCCTCCCCCCCGCCTACTGACCCATCCACAGAACAAGTCAAAGCCGCAGCCATCCCAATAAAATCCCACGGTCCTGAGTTCGCAGGCTACAAGCGCGTTTCAGAGGACTAATCTGCCAGGTGGCGGGATCATCTAAACCGAAATCCAAGAGGACGAGCGTTTTGGGTGCGCCAGTTGAGAAGCTGGAGCGAAGCAGGTCAGCGATAGGACTTCTACCATCCGGCCGTTCCAAAAAAGCTGAGTCGCTTCGCATTCTTGCCTCGATCCGTTCAGAAGAAAGTAAAAATTGAAGGTCGCAGACTGGTGCGCCAAGCGAGTGAACCGGGCAGATGGGGCTATTGCAGGCGGGACAACACCCAAAGAGGTCATTGGGATTGACTAAAACGTTAGTGCGAAAGGCGCGGAAGGATTGTTTGACAAGCGCTTGCTTTACGCCTAGCATCCGATACGATTCGTCGCATTATCAGTGTCGTGCTTGTGGTCAGGGTGGGCATTGAGGAGAATTGCCTGCGCCGCCATATTCGCTTGTGCACGACGACTTTCGGCGTCTTGTTTGCCTTCGGGTGCCGATTGGCAATGGCCCAGGAGCCTCAATGGTGGACCGATCAGAAGCGGGCCTGCGGGCTGAGCTCAAATCTGGATTATCAAACCTGGACACAAGAAGGCTCTCCTTGTCCCGCCAACGATGGTGGAAACTCAAACAGCGACAATGGAGCCGCCGCCCGGGCAGCGGCCGCGGAAGCTGAAGCTGATGCGAAGCGGCAGAGAGATGATGAGATCGAGCGACAACGAATCGACGCCGAAAATGAACGCCGCAAGGCGGAGGCTGAAAGACAGGCCAAGTTCGATCACGACAAGAGAGAGGCGCTTGGCGAGCTCAAAGGCATTTCGAGCGCCAATGATCCCGATTCACCGTCCGGTCTCAAAGGTGTCGGCCCAAACGATTCAGGCTTGAAAAACGTCACAATTTCGGACGATTCCGGTTTGAAAACGCTGACGGAGCGTCGATATAAACCTGTAGGCAAGGGCCTCATCCTGGGATTGGGCGCCATCGTTTACGCGCATCGCGAAGCGGGTGAGCCTGAGAAGCGAATGTGCGATGCCATTAAGCAGCAAGCCCACGTCGCACACAAGGACTACAGCGCTGGAGTCGATTGCAGCCGCTATAACTTCGTACTGGGTATGGCTGGTTCCCTCGATTTATGGACGGACCTCTATAGTCGCGTTGCATTCGATGACTTGACCAATGGCCACTTTTCCGCCCAGGAGCAACTGCTCTATGAAAAGCTTCGCGGCAAACAATTCGATGAGTTGGGATGCCACAGCAACGGGGCCATGCTCTGCCTCGCCGCACTCGAGAATCAAGACATTCAAGCAGACAATGTTGTGCTCTACGGCCCGGAGGTCACGCGGGAGAGCCTGGAGATGTGGAACAAGCTGGTCCAGGATGGCCGGGTCAAATCCGTCAAGGTCTATCTCAACGAGAACGACCCCGTCCCCGGCGCATCCATCGCTTTTGCGGACCTAGCGAAAAGCCAGCAGGCTTCAGGACTGAGCCTCAAATCGTATCCATCTGTCGATAATGCCACCTTGCCTGTGGTAAATGCCGGTATTGTCGTTACCTCTGATACAGGACTCTTCCAAATCCAATCGCTCAAGCGCACGATCAACGAGACCAGCCCGCGCATTCTAGTGCAGAGCTTTCCATGCAATCTCCCCATGAGCACCGGAGGTTGCCACGTGATGTCGATGTACAGTTCGACGGTGAATTGCACCGGCAAGTCTTCAGGGAAGGCCGTACCGGGGACCGGGTTGCGCGGCAAGGATGACCTCCCGGAACCGCCCCTGCCCTGCGATGCAATTGGCGCGGCTCCAAGATGACGGGCGGAATTCAGCTTCATGGCGTCTCCGTATTGTCGTGCGTCGCACCAACAGAACTTCTTAACCCCACGAGGTGAAAGATGAAGAAGATTTTGCTCGTTAACCTCGCACTATTTTTTGCAGCCACGCCCTTTCTTCTCCGCCAGACAAGCGTGTCGGGTCAGCCGACGATTCCCGAGGAAGCTCGAAGGCACTTCGTCATGGGCGAGACCATGTTCAAGGAGGCTAAGGACGTGGATGCCTTCACCCAAGCTACGGCGGAGTTTGCGGAAGCTGCCCGACTTGCTCCGCAATGGCCGGAAGCGCGTTACGACCTGGCGCTCGCGAAGGAAGCAGCGGGTGACTACTCCGGCGCGATGGCGGATTTGAAACTCTATCAACAATTCAAACTCACCGACGCCGAAGCGCGCACGGCTCAGGACAAGATTTACGCGATTGAAGCGAAGCAGAAAATGGCCGTCGCCGCGGACGCAGCGAACAGCCCCGCGGCCCAATTGGAAAGGCTCATCCACAGCCTGGACGGCGGGGTGTGGAAATGTGTTGCGAGCACGAGGGATGATAGAGTTATGGGCCATCTGGTGGATATAGACGTGGGGAGAGGAACATACATCTCGGTCAGTGGGCATGTGATTAGCGGTCATGAGAGCGACAACAGCGACAACTTTGAGTCAATGTACACTCAAGGCAATCCGCTATGGACCATGCCAATCACAAGTCGCAGGTTTAACGCAACATGGTCTTACACGACAACGGACCCCGCAATCAAACTCGCCCTGGATCAATATACCGACGAAATCACGATCAGCGATGATGGGCGATCAATAACCGAAAACCGACACACAACCTGCCACGATAAAGGTGGATCCTACCAGATCATCATAAAGAGAACCTACGCGCGCGACAGATAAGAGAGGCAATCACAATGAGAAAGTATGCGCTACTCGCCATTGTTATTTTCGCGCTGGTTACGCCGTCTCTTGTCGCCCAGACAAATGCGACGGTATCGCCCGCCATCCCAGAAGAAGCGCGAAGGCACTTCGTCATGGGCACAACGCTATTCAAGGATGCCAAAACTCCTGACGATTATGCTCAGGTCGAGAGTGAATTCAAGC
>PMOF01000160.1:817-4115 GCA_003162495.1 Acidobacteriaceae bacterium | reverse complement strand
GCATTCAATTACGCGTACCAGCTTTATAAATCAGCTGAGTGGCGCGATCTCTTCGGTCCATTTCGCCGCGCTTATCGCGATAATTACCGTCCCATCCCCTTCTCGCGGAAGTTTGTTCGCCACATGGCCGGGTGGTACGCGCAGAAGCATCCGGATGAAGATTTTGCCGAAACGTTTGCGGTCTGGCTCACGCCCCGCTCGCAATGGCGAAAGCGCTACGAAGGCTGGGGCGCACTGGCCAAGCTGCAATACGTCGATCGCATGGCGCGAAAGGTCGGCGACATTGAACCCCTCCGGCGTCGCGGCCGCACCGACATCACCGTCGACGAAATGGAATCGACGGTGGGCGAGTTCTATCGTCTCAGCCTGCCGGAAGAGATTCCGGTCGAGGAACTCGCGCTCGATTCCGACCTGTCGGACATCTTCAATGTTTCCCTCAAGCGGCACAAGGGCGTGCGTCCCGCCCATGAAATGCTGAGTCAGCATCGCAAGCCCATCATCGACAAAGTCGCATACTGGAGCGGCGTGCAGCGTCCCATCGTCAAGCGGCTCGTCGAAGCCATCTGCAAGCGCGTTGAGGAATTGGGCCTGCGCGTCGACGTTCGCCGCGAGTCCGAGTACCTCACCGAGTTCACCGTCTACACAACCGCACTCTCCATGACTTACCTGATCCGAGGGAAGTTCATTCATCCCTAGAGCCGTGCCGGCAGTTGCCGTCACTCCATTTGGAGGCCGCATGACTGGAACCAAGTTGAAAGTCACCGTGCTATACGACTTGTGGGAAGACGAACCTGCTGAAGTCGAGGAAGAAGTTCCTGCGCCGCGCAAGCGCAAGGGACAAAAGAAACACAAAAAGAAGCCGGTCAAGCACGACCGCGAAGAGATCTTTGAAGCCCTGGAGAAGCTCGGTCATGAGCCGTCGTATTACGTTCTCGACGGCCGGCCGCAATCGCTGCTCGGGCTCGCCAAATGCGGCGCCGATCTCATTTTTAACCTCACCGAATCCTACGCGGGCGACGACACCAAGGAGATGCACGTCACGGCATTTCTCGATCTGCTCGATATTCCCTACACCGGCGCCGGTCCGCACGCCAACATTCTTGCTCAGGACAAATCAATCGCCAAGAAGATGTTCGCCTTTTACGGGATTCAGTCCCCCTATTTCGCCACAGCCTATCGCGGCCACATCGACCACGCGCATGACATCTCATTCCCGCTGATCGTCAAGCCCACCTCGGAAGATGGATCCATCGGCATCGATGCCGCTGCCGTCGTGACCAGCGTCAAGGAGTTGATGGAGCGCGTTTCCTATATACAAACGGAATTCGATTCGCCCGCGTTGATCGAGGAGTACATCGAAGGACGCGAAATCTACGCCGCCATTCTAGGCAGTTACGAGAGCGCACATGCGCTTCCGCTTGTGGAGCTTGACCTTTCCAAGCTTCCCAAGGGCGTTCCCAGGATCGCCAGCCAGGATGTGAAATTCGAGAAAGACTCGGATGCCTATAAGCTCACGAAATCGGTGATCGCCGAAGACCTCGATGAAGAAACCGTAACCAGGCTTTCCGACATCGCCATCAAGGCCTATCGCGCCGTCAAGCTGCGCGATTATGGCCGCATTGATATGCGCGTATCGAGCAAGGGCGAGGTGTATGTTATCGAAGCAAATCCGAACCCATGGCTCTCGAGCGGACAGGAGTTTGCCATGGCCGCGAAGAAATCCGGCCTCTCTTACACCCAGATGATCGGGGAGATCGTGGACCTCGCGATGGCTCGGCACGCGTGAAAGATGGCAAATCGTTAAGGTGAATCGCGGCGCGCGGGTTGACTCGAGAAGCACGACACGCAAGGCACGCGCCAGAAGCCAATGCCTCGACCTTTCTGATTACTGAGATCGAAACGCGCCGAGCGATCCGTACGACTATCGGTGTCCACGTTAGACCTCCGCCTCTTCCCGTTCTCACAGTCCGTCCCTTATAGCTCAGACCGCTTGAATCCTGACTTACTAACCTAGAAGCTGACGTGGTGCGCACGCATATCTATATGGCTTTGAGTGCCCGTGCCTCACACATATCATGAAGCGAAAGAACTGCGCACTGGCAAGGGAAAAGAGGCTCTACCGATGAAAAGGCTTATACTTTTACTCGCAATATTGAGTTTGGGAACGTCGTGTTGGGCAGGGTCAAAACGCCAGGATGCAGTCAACCGGCTCGATAAAGCAGCCGCCATACTAAATGAGATCATGAGAGCGCCGGATCAGCGCATTCCCGACTGGACCATGAAGGGGGCAAAGTGCGTAGCGGTTATACCCCATCTGGTCAAAGGTGGATTCGTCTTCGGAGCGGAAGAAGGCAAAGGTGTTGCCACTTGCCGGACGGCGACGGGCTGGAGCGCACCGGCATTCATCGAAATGGGGGGCGGCAGTTGGGGAACCCAGATCGGTGTGGAAGCTGTAGACCTTGTCATGATCTTTAAGAGCGATAAAGGCATGCAGAAGCTGCTCTCGAGCAAGTTCGAAATTGGAAGAGATGCATCGCTGGCCGTGGGCCCCGTGGGACGGCTTTCTTCAGAAAACACGGATGTGAAGCTAAACACGATGATCCTGGCCTACTCTCGCGCCAAAGGGGCTTTTCTCGGGATGACATTCGACGGTGCAGTGGTTCGCGCGGATAACGGGTCCGGGCACGCAATGTACGGGCGCGGGGTCACGACTCGGGGCACGCTGCTCGGTCGAGTGGCGACACCAGCTTCGGCACAACCGTTCCTTGACGCAGTCAGAGGAGCAAAGGCCCACGCGGTCGACCTGTCCGCCAGAAGGTGAACTGGGTCGCGGAAGCGCCGATTGGATTGCGTGTCCAACCTCCGGGGCAAGTGGCTGATCGAAGACCGGCAGCCGGGGCGTTGCGAATCCAACTCTTGGGATAAGAGAAATTTCAAGGATCGGGCAGCCACATTGCTGCTGGCTCCCTGCTTTGCTGCCGGGTCCCCACATTGCTGCTGGCTCAAGGGTAGGGCACTCGGCCTCCCCGCCGCCCATCTACAATCGACTCTTGCTGACCGAAGCCCAACGCGACCGCATTGATGTAGTGCTGGTCTCGCCGCGCAACCCGCTCAATATTGGCGCGGCGGCGCGGGCGATGGCCAACTTCGGCTTTGGGCGGCTGGCCGTGGTGGCTCCCTATGCGCCGCACTGGCGCGAGGCGCGGTCGGCCATCGAGGCATCGGAACTGCTCCAAAACGCGCGTGAGGCGGAGACGTTGGCTGCGGCTGTGGCCGGCTGCTCGCTGGTGGTGGGCAC
>PMOF01000160.1:0-812 GCA_003162495.1 Acidobacteriaceae bacterium | reverse complement strand
GCGGCGGCCGCGTTGCGGTGGTGTTTGGGCCGGAAAAGCACGGGCTGACGCGGGAAGATTTGTCGCTGTGCCACCAACTGGTTGAGATTCCCACGGATGCGCGGCAGCCCTCGATGAACCTGGGGCAGGCGGTGGCGATTTGCCTTTATGAGCTGGCGTCCCGGGCCTTCGTGGACTCGGAATCCGCGCCCAGGGTTGGGACCGGGAAAGCTGTGGATGTGGCAGGGGAAACGAGCCCGGCCGCGCCGTCAGGTGAACTGGATCGACTCGCGGCGGTGGTGGAAGAGGCCATGCGGGCGGCGGACTATTCACCGGCGGCCATGCGGGATGCGAACCGGCATGACCTGCGGGTGATGCTGCGCCGGCTGGGGCCGACAAAGCGAGACACACGGCGCATTTTAGGATTGTTCCGGCGCATACTGTGGCGATTGCAGCATGGAAGCGGCGCATTGGGGCAGAAAAGGGAATGAAAACTGCGGGCTCCCAGAGCCGAGACCCGCGTTTATTTGCCGGACTCATGGCGCGACTGAAGTCGTACCCGGACACGGTCCGGAGTCGAAATCGAGATTTTTCGCAGTCTGTTAAGCCGTCTACTCCTCCTGGCGGATGATCTCTTCCAGCTTGGGCTTGTGCTTGATCTCGCGGCCGGTTCGGGGCACGGTATCTACCACGCGGGCGGGCTTGGGCTGGCCCACGCGCTCACGGGCGTTGGCTTTGACCGCCTTGGTGGCGGAAAAGCGGGCTGGCTTGCGTTTCGTCATGGCATGGATGAGTATGGATTAAATCGAGCCGAAGCGGAAGCCCCGGCGATG
>PMOF01000269.1 GCA_003162495.1 Acidobacteriaceae bacterium | reverse complement strand
AAGATCATTCGCAACGCGGCCGCAGCCAACCTGCCCATCGGCGCATACACCGCCCCTTTCCAGGAAGCATTTTTTGAGGACCTTGAAGCCTTGCGCGTGGAGCGGCCCGAGATTATCGCGCGCGCCACGGAGCATATTCCCCGCATGGTCGCGCTGATTCAAAAACTCGCGGAAGGCGGCGCTGCCTATCAAACCGAGGACGGCTCCTGGTATTTCCGCCTCGCCGCTTTCCCCGCTTACGGCAAGCTGAGCAAAAAGGATTTGAGCGGCATGCAGGATGGCGCGCGCGTCGATCTTGACGAGTACGAGAAGGATTCCGCCCGCGACTTTGCACTGTGGAAGGCCGCCAAGCCGGGCGAAACCTTCTGGGAGACGCCCATTGGCCGCGGCCGGCCGGGCTGGCACATCGAGTGCTCTGCCATGGCCATGGAATACCTGGGCGACAGCTTCGACTTGCACGCCGGCGGCGAAGACCTGATGTTTCCGCACCACGAAAACGAGATTGCGCAAAGCGAAACCGCGACCCACAAGCCCTTTGCCCGACATTGGATGCACGTTCGTTTCCTGCTGGTCGATGGGCGCAAGATGTCCAAGAGCGAGGGCAATTTCTTCACCCTTCGCGACCTGCTGCTCAAGGGTTACAAGGCTTCCGCCATTCGCCTCGCGCTGGTTTCCGTTCCCTACCGCCATCAGCTCAACTTCACCTTTGACGGGCTCGCAGAAGCGACCAATGCCATCGACCGTCTGCGCACTTTCCATCTGCGCCTGACCCAGGGAAATTTCGCGGCGGGGTCCAATCCTGCCTTGCAGGCCGCGGCTCAGACCGCACAGTCGGACTATCTGGCCGCCTTGTCCAACGACTTGAACACAGCCGAAGCCCGCGCCCCTATTTTCGATCTGATCCGCGCCTCGAACACCGCCATTGACCAGGGCCAGCTTTTCCGGGATGACCGCGACGCCATCTTGTGCGTGCTGGCCAGTTTCGATGCTGTCTTTGATGTGATTGAAGACCGCGACGCGGAGCCGACTCACCGCGCGCTGGAGTGGGCCGCGCAGTCTGGCCGCCTTAACGAGGTGGCTCCGGAACTACTCGCCCGCCAGGCGCTCACCGATGAAGCCATTGACGCGCTGGTTGCAGAGCGTACGGCGGCCAAGAAACACCGCAATTTCTCTCGTGCCGACCAGATTCGCAACGATCTTGCTCAGCAAGGTATTGTCCTTGAAGATTCCAAAGACGGCGTTCGCTGGAAGCGCAAGTAGCGATCCGCGTACACTTTTCTATCAGCAGGAGATTCCTCCTATGGAAGCCAACGAAATTTCGGAACTGAAAGAGCATGCAGAGCAGGGCGGCGAGTCCGCAATGCGCCCGGTCGCCTTCACCATGAGTGTAGTCGCCGTGCTGGTGGCCATCACCACCGTTCTCGGCCATCGCACCCACACCGAGGCCGTGCTGAAACAGGCCGAGGCAAGCGATGTCTGGAACGAGTACCAGGCCAAGAAGAATCGCGCCTACGACACAGCACTGATCACTGATGTGCTCACAGTTGTGAACGTCTCCGATAAGGATGGCGCCGCTAAAATCGCCAAAGGCTACGCCAGCCATCAGGACAAATGGGCCGATGATTTGAAGGAAGAACAGAAAGAAGCCCTGGGCCTTGAGGACAAAGTGAAGCTGGCCGAGCGTCAGGCCAAATTCTTCGACCTGGGCGAAGCTCTTCTGGAGATCGGCCTGGTGATCAGTTCCGTCACTCTACTAACACGTACCAGGTTGTATTGGTACTTCGGCATCGTGTTTTCCATTGCCGGAGTCATTTCCGCCGCCATGGTTTTGTTCCTCAAGTAGCGCTCTGGGTTGGAGCGAAACCGCGGCATCGAGCCCTCCTGGTTGCGATTACCCATGATCATTCCCTGTCGCTCTGGCACGCTGAGGCTTCCACGCAGATTTCGTCGCCTGTGTTAGACTTGCGGCCATTATGAGCTGCCGCTCCATTCCGGCGCTTGTCCTGCTTTTGAGCTCTCCGCTGTTGGCCCAAGCACCCGCGGCCCAGACCCATTCCGGCGACATCGGCTTCACTTATAGCCTGCCGTCGGACTGGGAAACCGTCGATTCCAGCGCAACGCTCCCCACGGTGCAGCAGAAGGTTGAAACGGAGGCCACCAGCGAGGATGAGAAGAAAGGCGCTGCGTGCATCCAAGTGGCGCTCACTGCACGCCACGGCACGCCCGCCTCTGTAGTGGTAGTTGTGGCCCTGCCCTTCGACTGCTTTGGTCAGCAGATGACCGAAAAGGATCTTCCCGGTTTCGCCTCTGGGGCGTCAGAGGGCCTCAAAAAGACCTTTGATATCTCCAACCCGGTGCACGGCGCCTATGTGATGGGCAGCCACAATTTATGGATTGAACGCGCCACCGGCAATCTCAAAGGCCATCCTGAGGTCCAGTACACGGTAGAGACCGTCTGCAGCATTCTCAAGAAAGGCGCAGTCTGCTGGATGGACATGTCCGCCGATGATGCGGCGCTCGAGGTCTTCGAGCACGGTTCCGTAACGCTGGATGGCGAAGCTCCGGCCGCCCTGGTGCCGGCGACCGCCTTTGACAAGAAGCCTTCCTGAAGCACCCTGATCTGCGCTGCGCTACCATAAATCATTCTCTGAAAGGCAGAGCGGGGGCCGTGCATGTTCGTCGTCATCTGGCAGTTCGAGATTGCCGAGGAGAAACTTGCGGCATTTGAGGCAGCCTACGGCCCCAACGGCGCCTGGGCCCAGCTCTTCCGCACCTCCCCTGACTACCTGGGGACTGAACTCTTGCGCGACGCCTACATACCCGGCGCATTCCTTACCATCGACCGCTGGGCAAGCGAGCAGGCCTTCCGCGCCTTCCGCAAAGACCACGACCCGGACTACGAATCCCTTGACCGCCGATGCGACGCGCTGACCACCCGCGAAACGCGCATCGGGGCTTTCACCGGCTAGCCTCGACCTGCCGTGAATGTAGCCGGAAATCTGCGCGTGCACGGCCAGATGCGAGGGCGTCAAAATATTCGCTCTTTATTCGCCATTTTCTTGTATTAATGTCGGTGCGGCCCTGCTACAATCCCTTCGAAACCACTTCAACTCGCCGCGTCTTTCACGGTAAAGAAATCGAAAAGCGTGTATTATGCGAGACTTCAAAGGAGCCCTCCCCCATGGCCATTGCCGACGACCGCGCCAAAGCTGTAGAACTCGCCCTCGCACAGATCGAAAAACAGTTTGGCAAAGGGTCGATTGTGCGCCTCGGCTCCAAGGAGGCGCTGCTCCCCATTGCCGTTATCTCCACTGGTTCCATCAGCTTTGACGCTGCGCTGGGGGTGGGAGGCATACCGCGTGGCCGCGTGACCGAGGTCTTCGGTCCCGAATCCTCGGGCAAGACGACGATCACGCTCCAGATCATCGCCGAAGCGCAGCGAATGGGGGGCCTGGCAGCCTTTGTCGACGCGGAACACGCTCTCGATCCCGGCTACGCCAAAAAATTGGGCGTGGATGTCGACAACCTGTTGGTCTCCCAACCGGATAGTGGCGAGCAGGCGCTCGAGATCACCGAGGCACTGGTGCGCTCTGGGGCCATTGACGTGCTGGTGGTGGATTCGGTAGCCGCACTGGTGCCCAAGGCGGAACTGGATGGCGAGATGGGCGACTCACACATGGGATTGCAGGCGCGGCTCATGTCGCAGGCCTTGCGTAAGCTCACCGGCACCGTGTCCAAGTCCCGCACCGCCCTGATCTTTATCAATCAGATTCGCGAAAAGATTGGCGTGATGTTCGGCAATCCTGAAACCACTACCGGTGGCAGGGCGCTGAAGTTTTACTCTTCTGTGCGCGTAGACATCCGCCGCATTGCCGCTGTGAAGGAGGGCGATGTGGTGACCGGATCGCGGACCAAGGTGAAGATCGTCAAGAACAAAGTGGCCGCGCCGTTCCGCGAGGCGGAGTTCGATATTTTGTATGGCGAAGGGATCAGCCGTGAAGGCGACGTGCTGGATCTGGCAGTGGCCAACAATATCGTGGAGAAATCAGGGGCGTGGTACAGCTATGCCGGGGAGCGGATCGGGCAGGGACGCGAAAACACGCGCGGGTTTCTCAAGGACAATAAGGACTTGTTCGTCAAGATGGATGCCGAAGTGCGCAGGAAGCTGAGCATCGGCGGGGCGAAGGCCGAAGTGCCCGAAGTGCCGGCCAGTGGCCCGAGCGAGGCTAAAGAAGCGGTGCGGGCGCGGCGGGGATGACAAACAGGGACTCGGGGCTCAGGGCTCAGGGGACAGGGATTAGGGCGGGCGCGTGCGCTTGCTAGAATCTCGGAGGAGGCGCCTGAGATGAACGTGAAGGCCCTTTATCCGGGAACGTTTGACCCGCCGACCAACGGGCATGTCGACCTGATCCAGCGCGGGGCCAAGCTGTTTGCCCATTTGACCGTCGCCATCCTCAAGAATCCAGT
>PMOF01000324.1:537-3127 GCA_003162495.1 Acidobacteriaceae bacterium | reverse complement strand
ATGCCGGTCATCTTCGCCAGCTCCATTCTCTCCGCGCCCATGTTGTTCAGCCAGGTGGAGTGGGTGCAGAACAACCGTTTTCTCCAGCCCATTATTCAGGCGCTTGCGCCCGGCTACCCGTGGTATGAAGCCATCGACATGCTGGCGATCATCTTTTTCGCCTACTTCTACATCTCCATCGTGATGAAGCCGGACGATATTGCCGACAACTTCCGCAAGTCGGGCTCGTTCATTCCCGGCATCCGCCCCGGCAAGCGCACCTCGGACTTCATCAACGACATTCTCACCCGCATTACGCTGGTGGGCGCGCTGTATCTGATCGCGATCACCATGGTCCCTACTTTCCTGCTGTCGGGCATCCGATTCGACAAGTTGTTCCTCATTGGCAGGTTTTTTGAATCTCTGCCGGCATGGACCACGCATGGAGTGGGTGTGAACTTCTACTTCGGCGGCACATCCCTTTTGATCGTGGTAGGCGTAGCCATGGACACCGTCAACCAGATCGAATCGCAGTTGATCATGCGTCACTATGACGGCTTTTCCCCGCGTTCCGGCCGCATTCGCGGAAGGAAAACCTGGTAGATGTCGTCTTTTGTAAGGGCGTTGGAAAGGGGACGGGAGATGGAGTCGAAAACCGTCCCCGGTCCGATTCTTTTGTTGGGTGCGCCGGGCGTGGGCAAGGGCACTCAGGCCAGGGAACTGGTAAAGATCTGGGGCATTCCGCAGATCTCCACCGGCGACCTATTACGGGCCAATGTGGCCAGGGGCACCTCGGTTGGCAAAGTAGCCAAAGAGATCATGCAGCGGGGCGAGCTGGTGCCGGACTCGCTGGTGGATGAGATGGTGGCCTTGAGGCTACAGCAGCCCGACACCGCCAACGGCTACATTCTGGACGGTTTCCCGCGCACCCTGGGCCAAGCCGACTGGCTCGATGGGCGCGTGGCGGCCAAGCCAGACTCGCTGCCAGTCATTGCTGTAAGCATCAATGTGGACTATAATCAATTATTGCGCCGGATTTGCGGGCGCAGGAATTGTCCTGTCTGCCAGACCATTTACAACGTTTACGTGAATCCCCCCAAGCAACCTGGGATTTGCGACGTTGAGGGCGCGGCGCTGGTCCAGCGAGCCGATGACACGGAAGAGGTCTTCAAAGAGCGCATGCGTGCTTATGGAGCCCTGACCAAACCGGTCGTCGATCACTACCGGGACCTGGGACGTTTCGCAGAAGTCGATGGAGACCGGCCGATTGGTGTGATCGCGGCCGGAATTGTTGCCGCCGTTGAACGGTTGCGCCAATAGCGCGATCGAGCGGCGGTTTGTGCGCGCAAGGGCGCGGAATGGGAGTCAGCCGAGTGGCTGTGGTTCTTAAGTCGTCCAAGGAGATCGAGAAAATGCGCCGCGCGGGCCAGATCGTCCGCGAAGTGCTGGAACTGGTGCGCAGCCGTGTCAAGCCTGGCGCCACGACTCTCGATCTGGAGAAGGCGGCTGAGGCGCGGCTCACCGAACTGGGTGTCAAAGCGGCCTTCAAGGGTTACCACGGGTTTCCCTGCGTGCTTTGCACCTCAGTCAACAGCGAGGTGGTGCACGGCATCCCGTCGGCCAACCGGGTCCTGAAGGAAGGCGACATTGTTTCGGTCGACTTCGGGGTGGTGGTGGATGGGTACTATGGCGATGCGGCCATTACCGTGCCGGTGGGCCAGAAAATCGATCCAGACACCGCGCGGCTGCTGGCGGTGACTGAGGCTTCGCTGAACGCGGGCATCGCCGCGATAAGGCCGGGGGCAACCCTGGGCGATGTGGGGGCCGCAGTGCAAGGGGTGGTTGAGGCCGAGGGATTTTCGGTGGTACGGGATTTTGTGGGCCACGGCATCGGTGTCCACATGCACGAAGACCCGCAGGTGCCGAACTTTGGCGAGGCGGGCCGAGGCATGAAACTGCGCAAGGGGATGGTGATCGCCATCGAGCCCATGGTGAACGCAGGCAAGCCGGACGTTAGGGTGATGAGCGACGGATGGACGGCGGTCGCCACAGATGGAAGCATGAGCGCTCATTTTGAGCACACCGTGGCGGTGACCGCCACTGGAGCAACAATATTGACCGAGTAGTCTTTTCGGTCTAACAGGCCGGGTGGCGCCAGAGCGCGCCGGCGGAATTGGATGCGGTTTGTCGAAGGAAGACGCGATTGAAGTGATGGCGACGGTTACCGAGACGTTGCCTAACGCCATGTTCAAGGTCAAACTCGAGAACAATCACGAGGCGCTGACCCATGTCTCGGGGAGGATGCGCAAGAACTTTATCAAAATCCTGCCCGGCGACCGCGTGGCGGTGGAGTTGAGCCCCTACGACTTGAATCGCGGGCGGATCGTTTACCGCTACAAGTAGGTTTTTTCGAGAGCCCGCGCCGGGATTTGAACGCGCGGAGAAGGGCAGCAGGCAATGAAGGTCCGTGCATCGGTAAAGAAGATTTGCGTCAAGTGCAAGGTCATCACCCGCCGTGGGGTGGTTCGGGTGATCTGCGAGAACGCAAAGCACAAGCAGCGCCAGGGCTAAGCGAGACTGGCATACGCGGAGCCACCAAGTAACACAAGGG
>PMOF01000324.1:0-529 GCA_003162495.1 Acidobacteriaceae bacterium | reverse complement strand
GCCACCTTGAACAAAGCTTGCAAGGGCTCCATTACTCTGATTTCGCTCCAATCCGCAACCACCGTGCGAACCGGCTGAGGCCGGGGGCACACAACCGCAAGCAGCAAAGGAATCAGAATGGCACGTATTGCTGGCGTCGATCTGCCCCGCAACAAGCAGGCTCGGATCGCGCTCACATACATCTTCGGCATCGGTGATCCCCGCGCCAACAAAATTTTGGACAAGGCGAATGTCGATCCCTTCAAGAAAGTCCAGGATCTGGGCGAGGAAGAGGTCAACCGCATCCGCCAGGTGATTGAGGACGAAGGAAACGTGGAGGGCGACCTGCGCAAGGACGTCCAGATGCACATCAAGCGCCTCATCGACATCCAGAGTTACCGTGGCAACCGTCATCGGCGCGGTCTGCCGGTGAACGGCCAGCGCACCCACACCAACGCACGCACCCGCAAGGGACCGCGTAAGGGCACAGTAGCCGGCAAAAAGAAAGCGACGGGTAAGACCTAAATGGCGAAACCAGAGCAGAAACCCG
>PMOF01000039.1:2788-5165 GCA_003162495.1 Acidobacteriaceae bacterium | reverse complement strand
TTATCCTTGCTGGTCTACCGCCATCAGCGGTACTCTTGCGCCATGCGACCTCTGCGGTATTCCATCAACGTCACCTTGGACGGGTGCTGCGATCATCGTGTAATCGTAGCGAACGAAGATTTGCATCGTCACGCGGTCGAGAACCTCGACCAGGCCGATGCCCTCCTCTTTGGCCGGGTGACTTACGAAATGATGGAGGCAGCGTTCCGGCCGCCGGCGCGGAGGGCAGCGAGGCCTGATTGGATGGAACCCTTCGCCCGGACGATCAACGCGGCAAAGAAGTACGTCGTGTCGAGCACCCTGGACCGGGTCGATTGGAACGCGGAGCTCGTGCGCGGGGATCTGGGGGCGGCCGTTCAGCAGCTCAAGCAGGAGTCGGGTAAGGGGCTGCTCGTGGGAGGCGTAAAGCTCCCGCTGGCTTTGGCGGAGCTGGGATTGATCGATGAGTACGAGTTTGTGGTTCACCCCAGGGTAGCGGGCCACGGGCCGGCGTTGTTCGCGGGGCTATCGAAGCGCATCGACTTAAGGCTCGTGAATCGGCTGGAGTTCGGCTCGGGGGCGGTGGCGATGCGGTATGAGCCGAGAAAAAAGCCATTGGGCTTGTGAGCCCGAGTCGGCCGCATCCCCAAATCGGCGGCATTAGGGCCCACCTCGGGCAGACCCAGTGGAAATAATCCGATCCGACCCTCCGCATCCGCAGTACCGGCGGGGCTGAAATTATTTGTTGCAACGGGTACATCTTTCGCTTCATCCAATCGCTATCGAAGCACTTTGAGCGGGACTCATCCGCCGTTCCCTCGTCCGCGCAGCTCCAGCTCAGCATTTGCGCTTTAACGTTAACCCAAACTGGCCCAACGGCCCGGCACCGAAAGGATCTCTCCTATGAAACGTTTGGCATTGGTCACTGGCATTCTGGCGCTTGCGGCTCCCCTGGCCCTGGCGCAAACCTCCACCTGGGTTCCCGACAAGGCGCACAGCGAGGTCGATTTCTCGATTCTTCACTTGAGCCTTTCCAACGTGCGCGGCCGTATTGGCAATATTGGCGGCCAGATCGTGCTGAACGACGCGGATATCAGCAAGTCCACGGTCAACGTCACCATCGATATGACCACGGTGGACACCGGCGTTACCCCAAGAGACGCGGACCTCAAAAGCGACCACTTCTTTGATGTGACTAAATTCCCCACGGCCACCTTCGTCAGTACCAGCGTGGCCAAGACCGGCAGCGGCCTGACGGTAACCGGCAACCTGACCCTGCACGGAGTAACCAAGCCGGTGACGTTGAACGTGGAAGGCCCGACCGGCCCGATTCCCGGCATGGACCACAAGCCGCACTCTGGCTTTTCGGCCACCACTACCATTAGCCGCACCGCCTTCGGCATCGCCGCCACCTACCCGGCCAGCATGGTGGGAGACGATGTCAAGCTCACCATCGACCTGGACATCGCCAAGCAGTAAACGAGCTTCGGGATGAATGCCGATCCAGATGCATGCCGGTCGATGGGCCTTCATCCCGAAACAGCCCGGCAGTTCACGCACGGAAAGGACCGAATGGTAAGCCTGAAACGCGAGATTGCGCAGGAACGACCCTTTTCAAGCGTGGAGGAAGAAGCGCTGCTTAACCTGGTGCGCAGTTCCGACTCCGTTCAGCGAGCCTTCCAGCTCAGGACGCGCAAATGGGGCGTTACGTCTACGCAATACAACATCCTTCGCATCCTGCGGGGCGCGTACCCGCAGGGTCTCACATGTTCCGCAATTGGCGACCGCATGATCACCGCCGAACCGGATATTACGCGCCTGCTGGCACGTCTCAAAACACTTAAACTCATCCGGCAACAGCGCGACAAACACGACCGCCGCGCGGTTTGCACGCATATCTCCGCTGCCGGCTTGGCATTGTTGAGCGAAATGGACCCGGTCATTCTTCAGGTCCCGCGCGAGCTGCTGGGTCACCTGACTGGAGCGGAACTGAGTGAGTTGATTCGGTTGCTGGAGCTGGCCCGCGAGCCCGGAGAGAACCCGCAAGAGCCATTGAGTTGTACGGGAAGCCACGCACCCGGCCTTCGGGCTTCCGCCGCCGGGGTCAAACTCTGAAGTCTCGCTACCGGCCCACCATTTTTTGCACCATAAGTTCTTCGTCCGCGTCTGTTTGAATAATTTTATTGTGCAAACAATAGAGCGCCAATTCAAGCCGGTCACTGACGCCCAGCTTGTCGTAGATCTTGCGCAGATAATTCTTGATCACCTGTTCGGTGGTTCCCAGTTGGAAGGCAATTTCCTTGTTGCGCTTGCCCTGGGTTATGCAGGTGATAATGGCCAACTCCTTTGGCGATAGACGGGGCTGGGTGCGCGGGCTCACCAAAGAAGCCGCCTGTGC
>PMOF01000039.1:0-2763 GCA_003162495.1 Acidobacteriaceae bacterium | reverse complement strand
GTCGGGCGAGATCGATCTCGAGATGATGCCGCGCACACCGCGACGGTAAAGATCGACGGTTTGGTTTTCTTCCGCCGACACCGCCTGCACAATCACCTTCACATCCGGTGCAATCCGCAACAGATCGGGGACCACGTTGGTCGTGCCGGTCAGCAAGCTGCCTTCCAACAGAACAATATCCGTGGGGTAGCGCTCAACCGCCGCCTGTAGGTTTTCAAGGGAATCCGCCTGGGCCACNNGCCCCCGGCTTGACTTTTTCGTCAAGTATTTCGCCATCCGGAGAATCGTCCTGGAGATCCATAATTTCGCTACTGCCAAGCCAATCCGGACTGTTACTGCTCCACGAATTGGTAATCATCGATCGTGGCTGCAGCGAGATGCTGTGTTCGGCTTATGGAGCAGCGTACCACACGTCCCAGACAACGAACCAGCACATCTCGAGGGGTGCCCAGCACGGTTCCCGGCATGCGCAGGGAAAAACGGATATCCTGCCCCACCGGCAACTTTCGATCGATCTCCAGAAGAACCCCGCTGGCAGAGACATTCAGCGTGCGTGCGGCAAACTCCGGTTTGCTGCTTGCCGATAGCGCGACAGGGAGCGCGAGCGGAAAACGAACCGCGCAACGCACCTCTTGCCGGGTGGTGGCGCGCTTCGAGGAGACTGACTTAATCGGTGACGCTGATTTCCTTGCATTCATAGACTGCACCCAGGGCTGAATAAGTCCTAATTGCCACTCTACTGAATTCTACCGAATCGACCACGGCACCAAAGTTTGGAGGATAGTAACCGGATGTTTACACCTCTGAGTCCGGAGGATGGAAAGGCGCTCACCATTAGTCACCAATTAGTGATGCGCATCAAAGGTGCATGAACCGTTATTGCACCCCGCGCGATGCACTCATTGTACAGCCCCCACAGGGAAAAACGCCGCAGACGCGCCCACCCACTTCTGATTTTTATTGTGGTCCACGCCCATCATCTTTCCCCGCCCCAGGCGCACCAGAGACAAAGCCGGCGTGAGGCTGCCGCGATCCGGCCAAAGATAAAGAATGCGAATCTCCGCCTGGGTAAGCCCGTGCGGCGTTTCAATGGTGGGCTCAAAATGCATGCGTTTCTGCAGCAGAAAGTCTGCGCGCTGCTCCACTGGGACGGACTCCAACTGCGCCTGTGTCGGGTCAAACTGAATCCCCTTGCCTGCAAAGGAGAAGAGCGGTTTGAGCAGCAGTTCCTTGCAGGCAGTCTCCGGACTGTTTTTAGATGCACCTGTTTTAGCAGGAAGGATCACCCCCGCCGCCTCCAACTCAGCCCGCCCATCCCCCTCGAGGAAATCCTTGAGGAACACTGCTGCAGGCACCATCGGATGACCCGCCGGTGGACGCGAGAGCCACGGAATCGAGAACTTGCTGATCAGGAAGTACCAATTCGGATGGCCGGCCCACTCTACATCCCACCTGTGCGTCAGATCGAAAGGCAGCCGGATTTCGCGCGCCATCAGTTCGTCGGCGATGGCCCGGTTGTAAATGCGATGAATAGGCACCAGCCGGCCGCCGGAGTTCCGGTAATGCAGCTTGTCCCCCATTGCTTCCAGGCTGCGAATATCCACAACCGAAATTCCAAGCCGGCGGGCAGTCACATTGAAATCGGGCAACGTCTTCTGGTGCTGCGGATCCACTTCGGTCAACACCACGTTCTCCGCGTTGTGGGCGCCCACAATCGTCTTACGCAGCAACTCCCAGTAGCTGGCTTCGTTCAGTCCCCCTAGAAAACTACCCAGCGTGTCCGGCAAACCGAAGGCCTCGCGATAGGCGGAGCACAAAACATCCTGGTACCCATAGACCGAAGGAAATGCCTGGATCTCAACCAGTCTCGGAACCAACTGACCTGCGGGGCTCCGGTCGCCCGCTGGATTTCGTACCAACGCAAAGTCTGCGGTCAGAAAGTTGGGATGTGCCGTCTCTCCAGCCACCCGATAGCCTGCGGGAATAGCCAGCCTGGCTGCTGCAAGGTATTCCGGATTCCCCAATAGCTGATGGGTCATATCCGCGCCGGCGCGCGCCATCTCTTCCAGAATCGGCAGGGGCATGAAAACGGGGGTTTCCGCGACGCGATAGTCGACCCTTGTGCCGCACTTGTCCTCCAGAAGGGCCAGCAGCGCCGCATACCCTTTCTCAGTAAACCGCTGGTTGAATTCAGTTCGGAAGCCGGAAATCAAGGTTGAGTCCTCCCGAAATGGTATTACCAACCTAATAAACATAGCGCCCGCGGGGCAATCCTCGGTGGCTGAAACCAACGCCGCCACGGACTGCAAAGCCACAGCTAAGCGTCTTTGTCACATGTAACATATTTATTATAAGCAATATAGAGGTTAAAAGGTCGGATTACCTGACGACTGTCTACATGAGTTTGATGGGCCCTCATAGGTCAATATTGTTTAAAAAAGATCACTTTTTGGTACTTTTGTTGTAGCGCGAATGCCACATATGGGTTAGTCTGACCTTGCAATTCTCTTATACGTGCAAGGAGCGAACCATCATGCTATCCGCCGCAGTCAAGATCCGCAGCGTAGTTTTCTGTTCCGTGCTCGCCGTTTACGGTAGCTATGCCGCCGCCAGCCCCGTTATTGTCTGCCCGCCTCTCACGGTTGCCGCCGCCAGCCCCGTCATCGTGTGCCCGCCTCTTACGGTTGCAGTCGCCAGCCCGGTCATTGTCTGCCCGCCTCTTACGGTTGCCACTGCCAGCCCCGTCATTGTGTGCCCGCCTCT
>PMOF01000104.1 GCA_003162495.1 Acidobacteriaceae bacterium | reverse complement strand
GAATGACGCGCACACAATACCGGATCTATCTCGAAATGTCCTGGCAGGTAGAGGCACAAAATGAGGACCGCGATGACGTCATCCTGCCTGAAGTTCTGCGCCTCTCCGCAGTGCATCCGGTTGCCGCCCGCATCTGGTTGAGGTTACTTCGTGGGCCCAAGAGTCAACCTCTGCACCCGCCAATTCAGCAATTCGGCTGTATATAAAACGTCCTCTGACGGACAAGCCAGTTCGTGAATCCAGCCAAACTGGCCAGGAGCGTGGCCGGTGGTGCCGAGCACGCCAAGCACTTTGCCATCGAGAGCGAGTTTATAAATGCGGCCCGGATAACCATCTGCCGCATAAAGCACCTGATGAGGCCCCGGCGTGATGCAAATTGCCCACGGAGAGCCGCTCAGCATGGTCTTGTTCAAGGGCGCCGGAGCTTCGGCGGTGGCGGGCACTTCGGACGGCGTGTTTCCCATCCATGGGCGAATCTTGTGATCGTACGGCACGTTGATGTGGATCTCGCGCAGAAAGTTGCCCTCTCCATCGAAAACCTGAATGCGGCCGTTGCCGCGGTCGGCAACATACACATTGCCCGCATCATCCGTGGCGATACTGTGCGGCACATTGAACTGACCCGGACCCGTTCCCGGTTCGCCCCAGGACTTGATCCAGTTTCCGTCTTTATCGATCTTGGCTATCCTGGAATTGATGTAGCCGTCACTGACATAGGTATTGCCTGCTGCGTCCCAGGCCATATCGGTCACCTGGCGAAACTCGCCATCGATCGGCGGCAGGGGCGGCCTGGCGTGCTTGAGCGGACCCGTCCCCTCGTCGGAGGCCTCCTGCTTGCGGCCGAAGACCATCAATACCCGGCCTTCCGGACTGAATTTGATGACCATGTCCGATCCCTTGTCGGCGGCCCATATGTTGTCTTCCTTGTCTACCTTGACGGCATGAGCAAAGCTCCATGCATACAGATGGTGGCCGATCTCACGAACGTACTTCCCGTTGTTGTCAAACTCGAGCAACTGGGCCGCCGCCGCGCCGTAGGCAGGGCCGGTAGTGCCGCCACGAGAGAACACGAAAACATGCCCCTTTGAATTGACTGCCACGCCAGCAACCTCCCCAAAATACAGATCCTGCGGCAGCTTGAAAAAATCCGTCTCGGGATGGAACTTGATCTCCGGCACCGGTTGCTGGGCAATCAGTTGAAAGGACAGGCAAAAAGCCGCCAATGCGAGGCATTTCATTCCTACACGGCTGTCAGTCGTTGCCTGAATGCAATAGGCTTTGACGTGCTTCATTGCTGTAGACCTCGCGTCGTGAGAATCAGCCGCAAACCGGGGTGAAATTTGGACTCCGTGCGTTGCTAACACTATAGCCGGTAGGCGTAATCATTCGCGGGACCTTATGGGGTCCGGGTTCAAGAGTGGATGGGGAAGGAAAAACTCCCAGCGCCAGGTCTAAAAATTCAAAACGGGCCCGTGTCTTATCAGACCCCGACGGATATATAGTCTCTTCACCGATGTTTGTCGCTGGTGTGGCCCTCTTTGAACAGGCTGCGGAACATTCGAGGTCTCATCATGAAGTTCACGCCGGGAAGTCAAAGAATTGCCGGTTGGGCGGTCATTCTGCTTTCGATCGCCGCAGGGATGATTGGCGCAACCATTCACGCCGGTCCATTCGTCCATGCGAACCAAACGGCGACTCCCTCGGGCCGTTCCATCAAGTCGCGTTCCATCAAGCTGGGCGCAGCGCGCCCGGGCTCCCTTTACGCAATCACTCTAGGGGTGAAGGATCCTGCTCAACTCCAGGGGAACGACTCAGTACGGGTCACCGTGAGCGACGCGGAGGGCGAGGTCGGATCCAAATGGCTGCATGCGGCCGACCTCGACTTCTACCTGACGCTGCGGCCGCGAGCGGCGGGGCCGGTAGCGGTGAGGCTTTCTTCCTCTTCAGCGGCCCACGATCCGGAGATCAGCGCAACCCTCAGCAAAATCCTGCAGGTCTCAGCCGGCCGGCTGGGCAAATCGGCCGCGGTCACGCGCGGCGTGATTGCCGCTGCGCCCAACGATACCTGGCAAAACGCGCAGCCATTCGAATTTGGCCAGACCATCTTTGGCAGCGACGACGAAAGGCCCTACGCTCCATCGAAGAGCGAAGACGCCTACGCCGCCATGCTCAAAGGCTTCCAGTGGTTCCGATTCACTTTCCGTGAAAAGGAGCCGCGCCTGGTTTACTTTGTTCTCAACGTGACGGACCGCGATGTACCGCTCGACGTGGATATCTTTCAGGCGGGCAAGGACGCTTCCGGAAAGCCGGATGTGGTTCCTTTCATTACAGGAGAGTTTGTCTATCAGGTTGAAGCGACTCAGAATTATCCGGGACTCTATAAGTTCCGCACTCGCATTCTTCAGCCCGGACAGGAATACTACGTGCGGGTGGCCGCCAATCACCCAGCTTACCAGTTGCATACGTATCAGTATCCGGTCCCGCCGTATGCCGACCCGCACCTGGCGGTGCGCGCGGGGATGGATTTCCTGGTCAATATGGGTGACAGTTGGCTGTCGAATACGCCGCGGCGGGGCGCGGTCGCGCTGCGCACGGTGATGCAGCACTCTGAAACACAACTCTGCATCGCGTGCCATCCCGCGCAATTCTCAACGCGCGGATATTTGCGAGCGGTCCAGAATGGCTACGCCCCAACTCAACGCGCGGGGCTCGAGTTTCTCACTGATCGCATTTACAACAACGCCAGGCCTCTCTACGGTGAGCCCGATACCAATTGGGTGCGCGTGATTTATTCCGCTCGCACGGTTGCCAGCCGCTTGCCACTGATCGCGCACGCCTTTGAGCAGAATGTGACCCACGATCCGCCGCGCAAGAACTTCGACGTATCTTATGCGCGCTACCTGAAGATTCACTACAAGGGCCTGACCGTGTTGCCCGGAGACGAGGCTGACGGATGCGAGCCCGATGTGAGCCCGTTTGAGATCGCTTTGCAGAGCTGGCAGACATTCAACCTGGTTTACAACGAAACCCACGACGCCGATTGGCTGGCCGAGCGCAACCATGTGGCGACTCTGGCGATGCCGTATGAGCCGAAGAACATCATCGACCTGAATTGGAAGATCCAGCTTCTGTCTGCATTGG
>PMOF01000228.1 GCA_003162495.1 Acidobacteriaceae bacterium | reverse complement strand
CGAGATCGCCGCCCAGTTAAGAGCGGTGATCGCCAACCGCAAATAAGGCCGCGCGCCCCCGGGAGGCTGCTAAAGGTCCTGAGCCTGAATAATCAATGTGCCGGTATAGGTATCTGCGGGGAGCGTGGGGAGGCTGGTTAAATCGATTGTAAGATTCAGCGCATCGGTGCGGTTGCCCACCCCGTTGTTTGATATGGCCTGGGAAAAAAGCTCAAGACTGGCCCCGGCGCCACCCAAAGGATTCGTTTGCGTAAAGGCCGTATTGCTGGTTGGCAACCCGGTCGCCATCTGTCCAAAGACACATGAGCTTGGGATGCCGTCGCCGCTCAGGCTTCCGGTCAGCGCAGCAGCCGAACTGGTGAAATAGCCATAAAGACTGAGGGTGGTCCCTTTGAGGCCTGACCAGTCAGTGGTGATGCTGACCGGACTATTCGCAATGGCCGCCCCGCCCGAAACCAGTGTGAAACTTACACCGGACGGCGTGGCGCTCACAGAAAGAGAACTGATCTGCGGGATTGGCCGACCCGCCCTGGGCGCAACCTTCACCGCCTGGCCCAGAGTCGCTGTCGGAGCCGCCAAAGCCAGAAATACGAAAATCGCGGCCGAATGCAATGCCATGTTGAATCGCATCATTTCGTTCCTCTAGCATTATATCGGCTCATCCGCGAGAAACTTGAGTTCACCTGGGCAAGTTCGCGTCCCCAGCGGGCTCCGAAGTGGGACCCTCAGTCATGGAATGGGTCAGAACCACGACGATAGGTATCTCAACATTTTCTTTCTCCGGACTGCTCGTGATGGTCGACGGCGCGGAGACAATATGCCAGTTGCCGCCGGCAAGAAACTCCGTAAGAATAATCTGAAGCTTATGGGTGCGAGGCCGGCCCTCCCGCAAGAAAAAGCAGCCATTTGAGTCGGTGTAAACCACCTTTTGGTCGATCAGGAGGGCCGCTCCTTCAACCGGGCTTCCCTTGGTATCGAGAACGCAGCCGCGCATCACGGCCGTCTCCATGGTTATATGTTCAACCTGGGGACCGTTGGTTTGGCCGTGCGTCATGATGGTTTTCGCGTCGACGGTATCGCGAATATGGCCGGTCGGGTCCATAAAGGTTGCGCCATGCAAGGAAAGACGCCCAAACAGGTTCACTTTGACATCGAGCACAAGGGCCTGCTCCAAAGGTGCGCTGTTGTTGGCGGGCACATAATACGTCTCGTAGTCGGCACCGATAGTGACCAGGTTGGATAGAAGCTGACCGCCGAAGGTTACACCGGTGTGGCCGTCCGAATTGGTGACATTCTCAGTGACGGTCAGGCGCGAATTCAGTACCTCTGAAAACGAGGAGATGAAGCTGCTGGAGGGAGCGGAGTCCTTGGGGCGGCTGGCAAGATAATTGGCGATCACGTGCAAGCGATTCGTAAAATCCCGCGCCGCCAAAAGCGAGACAGCGTGGTTCGACTCGCCCTGATACGTGGAGTCATAGACGGTCCCGCTCAGTTGAGTGGCGAGGATACGGAAACCCGTCGACCCCTGCTCGACAGTGCTGCGAACGTTGGTGGTAGTCGGGTACAGCGGCACCAGATAGTTCTGATAAGCGCCGGTGAAAGTGAGGGAGCGGTATGGTTTGACCGTAACCAGAACGTTGCCGCGGTCCGGCTCCGCCAGCTGCGGAGAGACCATGGCGACGCGATGGAACTGTTGGCCCGCCTCGATATATGCGGCCTGGCCATCGATCCAGTCCCTGGAGAACCTGAGACTGCCGGCCGCGTAGGGCTGATTTGCGCCGAGGCCGGCAGACAGGGCCAGATCGAGCTTGGGTCGCGGCGACCATTGAATCGCTTCAATATTGGTCTGCTGTTTTGAGGCGACGGTGTCGGAGAATATCTTCCAGCGGGGACTTAGTTTCTTGGTTAGAAAGAAGACCCCGGCGGGATCGCTGGTTTTCTCTCCGTCGAAAAAAGGACTGTTGTAATCCGTGGCGATGGCTCCCGCAAAGGAAAGCATCTCCGTCGTGCCGCGCGTAGAGGCGATGCCTCCGCCGCGGGCCAGCAGGAAGTGGCTCGTATCGAAGACGTCGGTGGGGAGGCGAAAGTCGATTTGATCGTCGCCCAGAATGTATGTGGCAGTCTTGGTGGTCTTGACCAGCCGCCCACCCCCCAGGATATGTCCATCGACCGAGCCTGCCCCCATGGTGACATCGTAGTGGGGAGCATGCATTGTGATGCTGCCGCCGCCCGCCTGATAGAGCGTGGACGTACCGCCGCCGATCTCAAAGACCTGAGCTGAAAGAGAGGGCTGAAAGCAAAGGCTGAGTAACAGCACCGGGACGGCGATGCCAATTGTGCGAAGCCAATTGTGACTCTCGCAGAGCCCGCAGCTAGTGATCCTGGACACTCAGTGGCTCTTTCACGTCGAAATGCGGAAAGCGCAGGACGATATAACTTGGCGGATTTGCTTGCTTCCATGGAATTTCCAGATGACGCATGCTGTGCGGCAGCAGGGGAAACCCATTCGCATCCACTGATGCTTTGCCGCCTGCAACGTGAATGCCCTGCACCCTGACCAGGGCTGGGCCCAGGTTGTCGAGATCGAAAACGACAGTATCCTGGCCGGCTTCATACTTGGCGTGTTGAAAATCGACCTCCTCTTTGTCAAAAGGTTTTTTCTGATAGAGGTAGACCGTGTGGGGAAGCATGACGCGCACCTTTACCTGTTCGCCCTTTTTAACAGGCGAAAAAACCGCGTACACAGTGAACCAGGCGGGAAGCGTGTCGGCGTGCGCTTTGTAGAAAACATAGTAAGTCTGTTGCGGCTCAAGCAGGACACTCATCGCGGATAGATCCACGTGGGTTGTCGGATCGAGCGGACGAAACGTGCCTCTGCCATCGGGGCCAATGCTGAAGCTCTTAGGCTCCAGCACCACGGCCATTGGCGTCAGGGTATTGTTCGTCAACTCAAACTTGCCATCTGCCTTGCCGGCGTATTCGGAAATGACCGGCTCAATCGACTGAGCCCTCATTTCCGCCACCGGCAAGAACGCGAGTCCGGCTGCCGCCCACAAGAGAGCGGTACCGATTCGTTTCTTGCCGGTCGCGGCCCCGTTCTGCCGGCTCGATGATGCAATCCACATTAGAGTGCCTGAGCCTGAAGCGTGAGTGTCCCGGTGTAAACACCTGCCGGCAATTGGGGCAGTGCCGTCGTGTTGATTTCCAGGGTCAGGTTGTCGGTGCGGGTAAAGGCGCGATTGCCCGCGGTGAGCGCCACCGTGAACAGTTCAAGTCCTGCGCCGGCCGGACCCAGCGAGGGCGTCCCGGTGAAGGCGGTATACGTGGTGGGAATCCCGGTCGTCATCTGACCCAGGATTGCCGAAGTGGGAATGTTGTCTGCCGGGGTGGCGCCATCTGTCAGAGCGGCGGCCGCCGATGAGAAATAGCCGTCCAATTGGATATTGGCGCGGGTGGGCAGAAAGAGTCCGGTGGTGGTGATCGAAACAGCACCGCTGGCCGCGGTAGTCCCGCCCTGAACCAGGTTGATGCTTAAGGTGCCAGGTGTGGCGGAAACGCTCAATGACTCTGCCATGGTAGCGGTGATTGCCACGGTGGCGGCGTTGGAGTTCTTCTGGCCGAAAGCGTTGGATGATATCGAGCAGACCAAAGCGATCAACCCGAAAATGACGATGGTGCGACGCGAAATCGATAGCATATTGACTAAGCCTTTCCAATGCAGATTGGGGTACTTCGACCATTTCATCAGTGAACATACGCGTCAATCAATAACACTTTGGCAGACCATGAATGGTAAAGAGGTGTCGCTGATCTGCAACCAGGGGCCCTCGCCAGGTAACTTCACTCCCCAAAAAAGGTAACTGGATTTCCCGCAAAAGTAATCAAGTTTTGAGCAAAAGGTAACTAAGGTTCCCACTAATGGGCAGCCTGATTGGTTAGTTGATTTGAGACAGGGCTTCGCACGAACTGGAAGCCGGAGTTCCTGCCAAAAGCATTGGCTCAAACTTGCGGAAACTCCATCGCGAACTCGCCAATCCTTTCGCCAGCGTCTTGAGAACTGAACTGGCGAACGTGCGCGAAACCGCAATCCCCAAACCGGCGGGGATTCATTGTCCACGAGCGCTGAACAAACCCCACCAATTACACTTCAAAGGAATGCCCCCGCCCAACCCATTCGCGCCCCAGCTCGACTTCGTCTTCGAGGAGCCCGCGTCCACACGTCGCATCTGGCCGGTGCGGGAACTGGTCGCTCAGGTCCGCGAACTCATCGAGCGGAAGTACGCCGATGTCTGGGTGGAGGGAGAAATCTCCAACCTCCGTCCCGCCCCCTCCGGCCATCTCTATTTCACGCTCAAAGACGCCGAGGCGCAGCTCCCTGTTGTCCTCTTCCGCCGTCAGGCTGTGCTGCTTCGCTTCCGCCCCGAAGACGGCCTTCACGTCCTGGTCCGCGGCCGCGTCAGCGTCTACGAGCAGCGCGGCCAGATGCAGTTGGTCGCCGAGACCATGGAGCCTGTCGGCGCCGGTTCGCTGCAGCTCGCCTTTGAACAGCTCAAAGAGAAACTCAAGACCGAAGGCCTCTTCGACGCCGGCCGCAAGCGCCCACTGCCCGCCTTCCCGCGCACCGTCGGCATCGTCACCTCGCCCACCGGCGCCGTGATACGCGACTTCCTCAACATCGTCGCCCGTCGCCACTCCGGACTCAACGTCCTGCTTTTTCCCGTCTCCGTCCAGGGCGACCAGGCCCCCGCCGAAATCGAACTCGCTCTCGCCCATCTCAATCAATCAGGCTTGGTCGACATCATCGTCCTCGCCCGCGGCGGCGGATCGCTTGAAGATCTGGCGGCCTTCAACTCAGAGCGAATCGCGCGCGCTATCGTCGCCTCCGGCGTCCCCGTCGTCTCCGCCATTGGCCATGAAACCGACTTCACCATCGCCGATTTTGCCGCCGACCTGCGCGCCCCCACCCCTTCGGCCGCCGCCGAACTCATTACCGAAGCCCAGCACCGCATTGCCGACCACCTCGCCAACCAGTCCCGCCGTCTGGAGCGCGCCACTAACTATCAGTTTCTGCAAGCGCGCCAGCGCCTCGCTCAATTCCCCGTCAGCCGCGCCGAGTCGCGCATGTCCGCCCTGCTGCATCGTTCCGCCCAGCGCCTCGACGACCTCGCCTTTCGCCTGGAATCGGCCCTCACCGCGCAGCTTCACCAGCAGAAGGTTCAGGTCGCCGACCTCACCGCCGCTGTCTTGCACCACAATCCGCGCCAGTCGATCGCCCGCACCCGCGAACGCCTGCAGGCCTGCCGCACCAGCCTGGTCCGCAGCTTCGAACGCACCCTGCAGCGCTCCACGGTCCGCGTCGGCGCTCTCGACGCACGCCTGCACTCGCTCTCGCCCCTCGCCGTCCTTGAGCGCGGCTACGCGCTCGTCCTTGACGCGAACGGCGGTCTGATCCGTTCCGCCGCTCAACTCGCTCCCGGCGACCTGCTCACCACACGCCTCGCCCAAGGCTCCTTCGCCAGTCGCGTTGAATCCACCGCGCCTCCACCCACCGCTCCCGACCAGGCCCCGCTGCGCAAGAAGCGCAGGAATTGAGACCATGACCTCAGCAAGCGCACGCAAGCTCTTCGGCACAGACGGCATTCGCGCCATCGCCGGCGACCCTCCCCTCGATCCCACCACCATCTTCGCCACCGGCCTCGCACTCGCCCATTCGCTGCGCGGCGCGAGCGCCCAGCCAAGGGTCCTGATCGGACGCGACACCCGCGAATCAAGCCCCTGGATCGCAGCCACCCTCGCCGCCGGCCTGCGCAAAGCGGGCGCCCGCGTTGAAAGCGCCGGCATCGTGCCCACGCCGGCTGTAGCCTTCCTCGCCCGCACCCACGGCTTCCACGCCGGCGTCGTCATCTCCGCCTCGCACAATCCGTGGCGCGACAACGGCATCAAGCTCTTCGGCGCCGACGGCTTCAAGCTTCCCGACGCCTTGGAACTGGCCATGGAAGCGGAAATCCTCCATCACGCCTCCACCATCCACGCCGCTCCCGATCCCGATCGCCTTCCGCCCCTTGAAGACAACCCCGTCCTCCAGGCCGACTACATCCATTTCCTCATCCACGCCGTTCCCGGCCTGTCTGCTCCACGGCGGTCCAAGTCACCCCTTCGCATCGTCGCCGACTGTGCCAACGGCGCTGCAGCCGCCGTCGCTCCCGACCTGTTTCGTCGCCTCAACGTCAATTTCGCCAACGACATCGTTCTGCTCAACATCGCCCCCAACGGCCGCAACATCAACGACAATTGCGGCGCGCTCTACCCGGCCTTCATCGCCGCCGAGGTCCAGGTTCGCTCCGCCGGCCTCGGCATCACCCTCGATGGCGATGCCGACCGTTGCATGCTCGCCGGCGCTCATAACAACGTCATCAACGGCGACGCCATCCTGCTGATCGTGGCCCGCGACCTCAAGGCGCGCGGCCTTCTTACCGGAGATTTGGTCGTCACCACCACCATGTCCAACATGGGCCTTGAAGCCGCCCTCAAGCGCTCCGGCATTCGCATGCTGCGCGCCCCCGTCGGCGACCGCTACGTCCTTGAGCAGATGCAGCAGCACAATGCCGCCCTCGGCGGCGAGCAGTCCGGCCACATCCTGCTGCCCCATCTGGCCACCACCGGCGACGGCCTGCTCACAGCCCTCGTTGTACTCGATCTTCTCGCCCGCTCCGGCAAATCCATTGAAGAACTCAGCGCCGACCTCAAAGTTTTTCCGCAAGTCATCGTCAACATCAAGGTCCGCGAAAAGCGCCCCCTCGACTCCATCCCAGCCGTCGCCGCCGCCATCCGCGCGGCCGAACAAGACCTCAAGGATTCCGGCCGCGTCGTCATCCGCTACTCCGGCACCGAAGCCCTCGCCCGCGTCATGATCGAAGCCGAATCCGAATCCAAAATGCACCACCACGCCACCGCCATCGCCGATGCCATCCGCAACGAGCTCGGCGCGTAACGGGTGTGCGCTCGATCAATTGCCGATTTGGCAAGCCCTCGATTTCTGCCCGCCGCCCGATTAAAATAGACACTGGGAGTGCAGTTCCGCGCCAATGACTACCGGGCCAACTGTCCCACTCCCAACGGAGAGAGAACCCCATGGCACTGATGAAGACATCCAATCCGGCACTCGGCGAGAACACATTTCGCGGCATTTCCGGCGGCGGTTATGGCGGCCTGGCCGACGTCACTGCCCGCATGACGCTGAATGGCACCGTCAACAAGACCGGCATTTTGCTGCTCTGCGCCATGGCCACCGCCGCCTGGACCTGGCATCTGTTCCTCCAGTCCCGCGACATGGCCACCGTGGCGCCACTGATGATGGTCGGACTATTCGGCGGATTCATCTTCGCCATGATCACCTCCTTCAAGAAAGAGTGGTCCCCGGTCACCGCGCCGATCTACGCGCTCCTCGAAGGCCTCGCCCTCGGCGGCATCTCTGCCATCTTCGACCTTCGCTATCCCGGCATCGGCATCCAGGCCGTCAGCCTCACCTTCGGCACGCTGTTCGTGCTTCTGCTCGCTTATCGCTCCGGACTCATTCAGGTCACGCAGAAGTTTCGCATGGGCATCGTCGCCGCCACCGGCGGCATCATGCTCTTCTACCTGCTTGAAATGGTCCTGGGCTTCTTCGGCATCCAATTCGCTTCCATCAATGGCTCCGGCGTCGTCGGCATCGGCTTCAGCCTCATCGTCGTCGCCGTTGCCGCGCTCAACCTGGTGCTCGATTTCGATTTCATCGAGCGAGGCGTCCAGTACGGTGCTCCTAAATACATGGAGTGGTACGGCGCCTTCGGCATCATGGTCACGCTGGTCTGGCTCTATCTCGAGATCCTGCGGCTGCTCTCCAAGTTGCGCAGCAGAAATTAGCCGCCCGCCCCCACCGCTGTCATCCTGAGCGGAGTTTGACGCGCACTTTGCGGCAAACGCAGTCGAAGGACCTGCGGTTGCTTTTCGCAGTTTCAAAAGGAACCGGGAAACGTTCGCTTTGCTAAACTTCTCCCTCAGGGAGTGATGCAATGCGCCCGCTCGCACAGGAAATCCGCTT
>PMOF01000200.1:4201-4716 GCA_003162495.1 Acidobacteriaceae bacterium | reverse complement strand
GCGATGATCGATTCCATGCAGGAGGCAGTGGTGGCCATTACCCCCGAAGGCATGGTGCGCTGGTCGAACGCGGTCATGCATCGCATCGCCGGAACCCCGATCCATGCCGGCCGTCCGCTGGTTCACTCGGTACGCGATCCTGAAGTGCTGGCATGCGTGAAGGGCGCCCTCGAAAACAGGGAAGTCCGCTTTGGGCGCGCCAGTTCTCTGGCTGCCGGCCGCGTCTTCGAGATCAACGCCACGCCCTTGCCCGAGGGCGGCGCGCTGGTGGTGCTGCACGACGTGACTCGCATTGAGGCCGCGGAAAAATCCCGCCGCGACTTTATCGCCAACGTCAGCCATGAGCTGCGCACGCCGCTCACCTCCATCCAGGGCTACGTTGAAACGCTGATCGAGGACCCGCATCCCCGTCCCGAAACCAATCGCGAATTCCTCGGCGTGATCCTCAAGAACGCCACCCGCATGAATCGCCTGACAGAGGACCTGCTGGCTCTGGCCAGCGTCGAGAGCCCGGA
>PMOF01000200.1:3413-4181 GCA_003162495.1 Acidobacteriaceae bacterium | reverse complement strand
CGCGGGCGCGCCGGACGATCTGGTGCTGGCAGATCCCGACACCATGAATCAGGTCTTCGGCAACCTGGTTGAAAACGCCTTGAAATACGGCCAAGCCGGCAAGAAGATTCGCATCGGCGCGCGCCTGATCGAGAACGCAGTCGAGTTCAAGGTCCAGGACTTCGGTCCGGGCATACCTTCCGAACATCTTGACCGCATATTCGAGCGCTTTTACCGGGTTGACAAAGCCCGCTCGCGCGATTCCGGCGGCACCGGGCTGGGCCTGGCCATCGTCAAGCACATTGTGCTGGCGCACGGCGGGCGCATTTGGGCGGAAAGCGAACTGGGGTCCGGCGCAGCTTTCCTATTCACGCTGCCCCTTGCGCCCGTGGCGCAGCAGCCGCTGGTGCCGATCCACTGAGCTTTGAGGGTTGATGGCAAGTCCGGGGCTAAAGCCCGCGTTGTTTTTGTCGGCTTTGCGCATAGGTTGAAAGCCCCGCCTGCCTCCGAAGAGCCGCGTAAATCTTCGATTCCAGCCTCCGATTCAAATCCCCGTAACATTCGCCGTAGACAATGATTCCGTGGCAGTTCATCTGCCGAGGAGAACGACTTGAAAAAGACATTGGTTGCCGCTGTTCTGTTGATGTTGGCGATGAGCACGGCTCAGGCCCAGAAGTTGATTGGAGCCGGGTCTACATTTGACTATCCCATCTTCTCCAAGTGGTTCAGCGAGTACGACGCTGCCCATCCTGGCGTCGAAATCAACTACCAGTCCATTGGGTCGGGCGG
>PMOF01000200.1:0-3354 GCA_003162495.1 Acidobacteriaceae bacterium | reverse complement strand
GACGTCAAGTTCAGCCCCGACGTGCTGGCGGACATCTACCTGGGCAAAATCAATACCTGGAACGATGGACGCATCGCCAAAGACAATCCGGGCGTCAAGCTGCCCGACCAGAAGATTATCGTCGTCCACCGCGCCGAAGGCAGCGGCACAACCTATATCTTCACCGACTACCTGTGCAAGGTCAGCAAGGCGTGGGCCGACGGCCCGGGCAAGGGCGCCTCACCCAGTTGGCCGGTGGGTGTGGGCGGCAAGGGAAATGAGAATGTAGCCGGCCTGGTCCGGCAGTTGCCGGGAGCCATTGGCTACGTCGAGTTGACGTACGCTCTGGAAAACCACATCAGCTACGGCTCGATCAGAAACGCCGCCGGCAACTGGGAGAAGGCATCGATCGATGGCGTCACCGAGGCGGCGGCCAGCGTGAAGCAGATGCCAGCCGACTTCCGGGTCTCCATCACCGACGCGCCGGGCGCCAACGCTTATCCCATCTCCAGCTTCTCGTGGGTGCTGGTTCCCATCAAGAATTCCGATGCGGGCAAAGAGAAGGTGCTCAAGGATCTGCTCAATTGGATCGTCACGTCCGGCGAGGGCGAAGTCTCCGCCCTCTCTTACGCACCGCTGCCCAAGAACGTGGCCGACAAGGTGCTCAAGACTTTGTATTCCCTGCAATAAGGTTTGATCGGACGATTTCGCATTTACGACCGGGATCAGGGAGTCATGCCGAAATGGGGGATGTCGTCGTTCATCGAGAAGACGTCTTTTAAGTTGTCTTCGAAGGGAAAGACGTGAATCATCCAGGTGAAGATGACTGGATAAAACGTGCCTCCTTCGGCCTTGCAGGTTTCGGCGGTGTTGATGGAACCGAACATGCCGAACTTCGGGCGCTTGCCGAGATACTCTTTCACGCGATTGGCGGGGGCCGCGCAGAAGTTAGTGTGTTTGTGCCAGCGTACGATGCTGAGCGGGATGCGATCGTTCAGCTCATCCTCGGTTGCATTCGGAGGGACCGTGAACATCACCCCTTCCAGCTTGTAGCGCTGGGTCGGAGTCTGGAAATAGAGCAGGGAAGACGGCTTGGCGGGGTCGAAATGCTTCTCGGCTTCAAGAACGTTGGCCACTTTGGTGAAATGAAACTGGGGCTCGTTCACTTCCGGGTTCGCGATCACGTAACCGTCTGCCAAGGCCTTGTGGTAATCCTTGTAGCGCTCGATGGCCGCTTTGACCTGCGCCACGACGGCCTCGGCCTTCTGCTCGTCTCCGGGCTGCATGGGCCGCAGCGGCGTAACGTACATGTGACCGGCCATGGCCGCCATGCTGGGACCCATATCTTTCATGTCTGTCTTGTCGCCTTTGCCACCCATGTCCATGCCGGCCATGCTGCCGGTTGGCGCGGGCTGCTGTTGCTGCGCTTCCGCGCGGGCCGCGGACAGCACCAGGACGCTGCCGGCAAGCGAAAGGAAAAGAATGCGTTGGAAAGGGAATTGCTGCCTGTTTGCTCGAAGGGAAAGCTCCATCGATCGATTGTGCCGATCGTAACTGGCCCTCACCATACCCACTTGACCGGGGTCGGTGCTGACCACCGCAGTCCAGCGCGGCGCCAGGTTGTGACTGGACGAGACCGGGCTACGCGCCCAGATGGTCTCCGATCAACCGGTCTACAAGGGGCTCCAACGGCTCGCCTGTCCGCGGCAGCACAAAAGCCTCCGCCGCCTCATCCCAATCCAATTTGAAGCTGGTCGACAGGGCGGAAATCCAGATTTGCCGCATGGGCGCATTGGGGGTGATGACGAACTTGGCCGCCGGCTCCTCGAACACCACGTTCACCAGCCCGTTTTGTTCCTCAACCTCGAAACCGGCTCCCTGTTCCTCTTCACGAATGATCAAATGCTGCATCAAAGCATGAAGAGCAGTTTCGGCCAGACTGCGGAACCTCAGTTCGTCCATCATGGTTTCAGTCTAGCAAGCTCGACTTTGCCCGTGCCGAAGACCCTGGGCCGGGAAGGGGTAGCGCAATGCGCATGCTTTGGATGTCAGCAGGACTGATAGGCCTCTCGCAGAGCGTATGGTGTGCCTTTGCCCAGCCGGCACCGCCGCCCATCCCCGCGGCCCAACTGGTCCGCGAAGTGATCTACAACGAGCTGAACGATCATCGAGACCACGGCTTTTGGCGTTACTGGATTCAGAGCCATGCCGGCAATGAAATCCAGCTTCAAAATCAGGTGGAAACCGCCGAGGGGCCCGTCACCCGCCTGGCCCTGAGCAACGGCCTTCCGCCGAGCGCGGAAACCCAACAACGGGAACAGGTGCGGTTGCAACATTTGCTGTCCTCGCCCCAGGAGCAGGCCCGCCGCCGCCAGGAATATGCCGAAGACGAAGCCCACATCGGCCGCATTATGGCTCTCATGCCCGAAGCGTATCGATTCCAATATGAGGGCGATGAGAACGGCTGCCACAAGTTGAGTTTTAATCCTAATCCGGCTTATTCGGCCCACACTATTGAAGCTCGCGTAATGCACGCCATAAGCGGCACGCTGTGGATCGACGCCCGGATGAAGCGCCTGGTTCGCATCGACGGCCATGTGCAGGAAAATCTGGATTTTGGCTACGGGATTCTGGGCCGCCTTTACAAGGGAGGATGGTTTCAGCTTGAGCGCACCCAGGTCAGCTCCACGGAATGGAAAACCGATCACCTGGAGGTGCACTTTCTCGGCCGCGCCCTGCTGCTCAAAAACCTCAACCGCGAAACCAGTGAAGTTCGCGGCGGTTTTGCCCCGGTTCCACCGGGCTTGCATATCGCTCAAGGCCTGGCGCTGCTGCAGCAAAGCGAAACTCAGGCTCGAACTCAGGCCCCGGTCGATCCCGCGTTAGCCCAGGCCCCGGCCGTCCTTGCCCTGCGCCCGTAGGCTTCGTTCGGGCATGCATCTGCTTTTTCGCCTGATCGCTACACTCCCTACTCACCAAATGCGCCGCACACCCAACTGGTCCAGTTGTGCATCCGGACTCAGCACCGGAATATCCTGCCCCAGCGCCTGCGCGGCAATCATGCGGTCGAACGGGTCGCGATGGGCAGCTGCCAGTCGCCCCGCGCGCAGTGCTGACGCCGTATCGATCGCCAACATCGTATAGCCGGCTTCTTCCATCACATCCAGATAATTGCTCTCCAGTTTCTCCGCGCCCGGGAGCCCGCCCAGGCGAACCTTGGTGGCGATCTCCCACGCCGATGCCGCCGACACCAGAACCACGTTGTCCGGGTCCGCGATCATCTCTCGCGCCTGGCGGCTAAGCGATGCTGGAGAAAGAGTGCCCCACAGCACGACGCAGGTATCCAACAGCACCTTCACTGCCCGCCCCCATCCC
>PMOF01000302.1 GCA_003162495.1 Acidobacteriaceae bacterium | reverse complement strand
GTGATGGCCAGCACCGGCCCGACTGGGAAGCGCTGCACCAGTCCCCAGCGGCCCTCGTTGCCCTCGGTGAGGTCCAAGGGAAGGCTTTCGCCGCCCATCCGAACCGACTCTTCGGCGGCGGTTTTGAAGGTGAGGACGGCACGGTCCACCTCAGCGCGCGCCAGGCGCACCGGCTTGCCGGCCTCCGCGACAATAAGCTGGGCGAAGCGTTCTTTTTGTTCGATAAGGGCAGCAGCCACGTCTTCGAGAATTTCGCGACGCTTCCAGTTGGGGAGGGATCGAGTGCGGCGCAAACTGGCCGCGGCGTGATTCACGGCCTCTCTCGCGTCGGCCCTGGTGGCGACGGTGACACGGCCCACCAGGCCCTGGTCCCAAGGTGAGCGCACTTCAAACGATTCGCCGTCGGTCCACTCCTTGCCGCACAGCAAAAATCCAGTTTGTTTGCCCGCACGCATCTTCATTGCGTTGCTCCTGTTCCGATGCTGTGCCTTTGATGGTACAGAGGTGGGGTGGGTTCGGGATAGGACGCGGGCCGACGCGATCAGCCGGCGGGGCGCCTGGCGAGCCCAAAGGGGGAATTGGGTGAGAGTTCTCACGGTCGCCGACTGCGATGGGAATCGCCGTTGAAGCGGGGTCCCCTGCGATAAACTCCTGCTTATGATTCACGATGGGCGGAGCCGCAAACTTCCCTTTGACGTTGTCGAGGCTGTGGCGCATTTGAAGGCCAGCGACGCGAAGCTGGGTGCGCTGATCGATCGCGTGGGCGCGTTTGCGTTGCGACTCGATCCGTTGCCGTCGCCCTTCGAGTCGCTGCTGGAGTCGATCCTCTATCAGCAGTTGCATGGCAAGGCCGCGGCCACCATTCATCGCCGGGTGCGGGAAATATATGGCGGCGATCCCGCGCCCCAGGCGCTGCTTGACACGCCCAACGAACGGATCCGCGCCGCTGGTGTCTCGGGCAACAAAATCAAGGCGCTTCGCGACCTGGCAGCGCGCACGCTCGATGGCACGGTTCCTTCGCACGCCATGATTTGCAAAATGTCCGATGCGGATATTGTCGAACGCCTTACGGAGGTGCGCGGCATTGGCCCATGGACAGTGGAAATGCTTTTGATCTTCCGCATGGGGCGGCCGGACGTGCTGCCGGTAACCGATTACGGGGTGCGCAAGGGCTACGCGCTGACCTTTCAGCGGTTGCCGAAATCGCGGGCTCTGACATCTAACGATCTACCCAAGCCGGACGTTGTGTTCAAGCGGGGCAAGCGGTGGGCGCCGTTCCGGTCCGTGGCCAGTTGGTACCTTTGGCGGGCCTGCGATCTGGCCAAAGGCTCGACGCCCGCGGGACGGTCGAGCAAGGAATAGTTTCGAATCCCATCCTTAACGCAAAAAAGCAAATACGCGCCAGGGATGGGGCACCCAGACTGGAAGGCCCAGCCTACAATAAGCACATATGGCCGGGAGTTGCCGCCGGCAAACGACAGGAACCTTTTTATGCCCGCAAGCAAGCGTTTCATCTGCATTCATGGTCATTTTTATCAGCCGCCGCGCGAGAATCCGTGGCTGGAGACGGTGGAGACACAGGACTCTGCCGCGCCCTACCACGACTGGAATGAGCGCGTCTGCGCGGAGTGCTACGCCACCAACGGCGCGGCGCGCATGGTGAACGTCAAGAACCAGATCATGCGGATTGTGAACAACTACGGGCGCATCAGCTTCGACTTCGGGCCCACGCTGATGAGCTGGCTGAAAGAGAATGCGCAGCGCACCTATCGCATGGTTCTGGATGGCGAACAGCGCAGCGCGAAGAGATTTGATGGCCACAGTTCGGCCATGGCGCAGGTTTACAACCACATCATCATGCCGCTGGCGAGCGTTCGCGACCGCATCACGCAAATCCGCTGGGGCATTGCCGACTACATGCAGCATTTCGGAAAAGCGCCGGAAGGGATGTGGCTGTCAGAGACCGCTGCCGACAGCGAGTCACTGGAGTTGCTGGCTCAGCACGGCATCCGGTTCACAGTGCTTGCGCCGCACCAATGCAAGCGCGTCCGGCCCCTGCTCAGGGATAGTGGCGGGAAGGATGGCGCGGGAAAAGACGGCGCTGGCTGGGTTGAAACCGCCGGCGCGTCGGTGGACACCACACGGCCGTACCTGGTGCGATTTGATTCCGGAGTCTCGATTGCCGTGTTCTTTTACAATGGCCCGGCTTCGCGCGCGATTGCGTTCGAGGGACTGCTGAACTCCGGCGAGCAGCTTGCCGGCCGGCTGAAAGCCGGCTTCAAAGAAAGCGCAGAGCCGCAACTTGTGCATGTGGCTACCGACGGCGAGTCGTATGGCCATCACCACAAGCATGGCGAAATGGCGCTGGCGTATGCACTGCGGCTGCTGGAAGCGGACAAGACCTTGAAACTGGCCAACTATGGCAGCTTTCTGGAGCAGTTTCCGCCCGAATACGAGTGCGAGATCGTGGACGACACATCATGGAGTTGCGAGCACGGAGTGGAGCGCTGGCGCTCGAACTGCGGCTGCAACGGGGGCAAGCCGGGCTTTAATCAAGCCTGGCGCGCGCCACTGCGGCAGGCCCTGGACGAACTTCGCGATGCGCTGGCTCCACTGACGG
>PMOF01000240.1 GCA_003162495.1 Acidobacteriaceae bacterium | reverse complement strand
TTCCGCAATCCATGCACAAACCTTCTCCTCGATCCCTGCCATCCCCTTCGACAGCGCCGGCCTCGTCATCCATGCCCAAGCTGAGTCTCAAAAGCCGTTCACCGTCGCTGGCCAGCGCGGCGTCCTCCTCGGCCAGCAGGACGGTTCGTTTGAAGCCTGGGTGCTGCCCGTAAAGCTGCTCTCGCACCTCACCATTCAGGCCGACATCCAGGGCTACTCGGTCCCTATCGACGTGAATCGCCAAGCCGCTGAAATCGAAGTCCGCCCCGACCGCACCATCCTCACCTATGCCCACATCGGTTTCACGGTCCGCCAGATCATGTTTTCGCCGGACGAAGGCCTGCCCGGAGTCTCGGCGCAAACCGGCCCAATTGTCCTGTTTGAATTCGACTGCCTGCACCCCACCGACTTCACCTTTCGCTTCACCCCCGAGTTGCGCTGGATGTGGCCAGAACGCAATGAAGGCGTCCCCGGGGCGGAGTGGGTCACCGTCCCTGCCAGCGCTCCCTCACCCAATGAAGCTAGCGGTTTCTACGTTCTCCATTCCGACTACCCAGACCTCGCCGGCGCCGTAACCATTCCCGGCGCCAAGCCCGGCATCCTGGCCCCCTATCAAGAGCGCCCGCAAGTCTATCCTGTTGAGCTCAAGCTGCACATCGACCCAGCCCGCGACCGCGATCGTCTCTTTCCCCTTTTGATGGCCGTTGGAACCAATCCCGCCGACGCAAAAACATCAGCGCTCGGCGCAACCCTGGCCCAGCTCAACGCGAACATGGCCGCGAGTTATCAAGCCCACGCCGAACGCTACAAAATGCTTCTCGCCCACTCCACTTCCATCGAGACCCCCGACAAGGCGCTCAATGAAGCGTTTCAGTGGGCAGTCGTTTCCATTGAACAGCTCCGCGCCCGCGCCCTTGACGCGCATTCAGCCCCGACAGGTGAAACCGCCCTCGTCGCCGGGTATTACGCCTCCGGCGACTCGGCGCGCCCTGGCTTCGGTTGGTTTTTCGGCCGCGACTCGCTCTACACACTCTTCGCCGTCAACGGCTACGGCGACTTCGCGCTTTCCAAATCCGAACTTGAATTTCTCATTCACCGCCAGCGCGCCGACGGCAAAATCATGCACGAGTACTCGCAGACTGCCGCCTCCATCGACTGGCAAAGCTTTCCCTACATGTACGCCGCCGCCGACTCCACGCCGCTCTTCCTTCTCGCCGTCGCTGACTACGTGCGCTCCAGCGGCGACGTCGCGTTTCTCACCGCAAATCGCGAAGTTATCGAGAAAGCCTGGGCGTTTGAAACCGATCCAGCCCACGACACCGACCACGACGGCATCTACGACAACTCGCAAGGCACCGGCTGGGTCGAGAGCTGGCCCGGCGGCATGCCGCACCAGGAGATTTATCTGGCGCTGCTCGATCAACAGGCTTCAGCAGCCATGGCCAACCTTGAAAAGCTTCTCGGGAGCCTCGACAAATCAACCGCCGCACAGCAGCGCGCCGACAAAATTGCGAAGACAATTGAGAGCGAGTACTACGATCAGGAGAAATCGTGCTACACCTTCAGCCACAATGCGGATGGCTCGCAGGACCGCACCAGCACTGTGTATCCAGCGCTGGCGTGGTGGAGCGACAAGTCTGTTTCCGGCTCGATTGGGCTGGCTCATCCCGATGGCTGCCTGCAGCAGTTTGCCGCGCACACACTAAATACCGACTGGGGTCTGCGCGACGTTTCCAACGACGAGAAAATTTACGACGGCACGAGCTACCATCAAGGCTCCGTCTGGCCGCTCTTCACCGGCTGGGCTGCGCTCGCCGAGTACCGCGGCGGCCAGCCCCTCGCCGGCTATCAAATGCTGATGGAGAACGCGAACCTGACCTGGGCGCAAGACCTGGGCGCCGATACCGAGCTGCTCAGCGGAGATTTCTTTGTTCCCTTCGGCCGCAGCACCAGCCACCAGCTCTGGTCTTCCGCCATGGTCATCACGCCCACGTTGCGCGGACTCTTCGGCATCTCCATCGACGCGCAAACCAGGACCATCACCGTGAATCCGCACCTGCCGGCGGGCTGGAATGAGTCGGAAGTTCACAACATCCAAGTTCCAGGAGGGGTAACTTCGCTTTATTTCAAACGGGACGGGGATTATCTTGAGGTTTATCTAAGCCCCATCGCAGGTGACGAGTGGCATTTACGGAGCGATCTTCCGGGCGCTACATTCGGCACATTGGAAAGCAGCCGAATTCCCGGGAAGCTAAAGAACATTTTGGAGAAGGGCCTTCGCGTCGCACTTCCTGCGCTGGAGGTTGATGAATCGGCCGGGAGCTTGAATGTGATCGAGAGTGTGAACGAGGTGCAGCCACTCCAACCACCGTTGCCCGGAGCCCGAACTTCAAAGATTCGGTTTCTGCACTCCGAATATGGGGACCACAAGCTTGTGTTGACGGCGGAAGGTCTGGCGGGGAGCACGGGGATCGTGACCCTCTTCCGCCACGGCCGTTTCGTTCCCAAGGTTCAAACCGAATCTGCCGCGGCTCCGGAAGCCAGCATTTCCTTCCGAAGCTGCGACGCCGATCCATACGCCTGCACTTCGCTCCCTCTGATTCTGAACTTTCCTACGGGCGAAGGCTGGCAGACAATCACCGTCACCCTCACCTGGTAGTTTTCCTTGTCGAGTAAACCCACAAACAAAACGGCCCAGCATCGCTGCCGGGCCGTTTTCTAATCCCTCAGTCCCTAGTCCCTGTCTTTCTCAAATTCTCATCGGCATCAGCACGTACCGATACTTGTATTCCGCATCCGGATCCTCAGGCCGCATCTGCCCGGCCGACTGCGAGTCCTTGAACTCCAGGCGCACTTCGCCCTCGTTGCCCAGTGCCTTCAGGAAATCCAAAATGTAGACGGAGTTGAAACCGACCGCAATAGGGTCGCCCGAATACGGTGTGTCGATGGTATCTTCGCTCTCGCCCGATTCAGCCGAGTTGGAGCTGATCTTCAACTCGTTGCCCTCGAGCCGCAACTTGATCGCCCCCGAGCGCTCATCCGCAAACTGCGCCACGCGNNCTTGCGCGTGCTCAGCGTGCGATGGCCCACGCGGAAGAAAAGCGTATGTTCGTCGTCGGCAAACTCCACCTTGTCCGCATCGGAATTTCCCAGCAACTGCTGCAGCTCCTGCAGCGCCTTGCGCGGAATCAGAACTCGCTTCTCGCCACTGATGCCCTCCAGCAGTTCGTTCGGCTTTTCGACGTAGGAAAGCCGATGTCCGTCGGTCGCCACCATGGCCAGCGATTCCGCCTTGATCACCAGCAGCGCGCCGTTTAGCGTGTAACGCGACTCCTCATTCGAGATCGCAAAAATGGTCCGCGCAATCAGCGTCTTCAGCGCCAGGGTTGAAATACTGGTCGCCGCCACCGTGGGAAATTCCGGCACCTGCGGATAGTTCGCCCGCGCCATCCCCACCATCTTGGTGTTCGAGCGCCCGCTGCGAATCTGCACCCAGTGGTTCTCAAGCAGCTTGATGGAGATGTCGCCCTCTGGCAGCAGCTTGATGTAGTCGTAAAGCTTGCGCGCTGGAATCGTGCATGCGCCCGGCTTCTTCACCTTCACCGCGGCGCTGGTGCGGATCGCCTGATCCAGATCCGTCGCGGTAATGTTCAACCGGTCGCCCTCCGCCTCGATCAGAAAGTTCGACAGAATCGGAATGGTGGTTTTGCGCTCCACCACGCTCTGCGTCGCGGTAAGCTCCCTCACCAAGTCCTGGCGGCTTACGGTAATCTCCATCGCTGCCCCCTGCACGGCCGGCTTTTCTACTTGTGTTTCCACGATCGGCATAGGCCCACCTTCACTCTCGAAGCCACGTTCCTGCTCTGGCCACACTCTACAACACCATCGCGGTCATGCGGAAGTGGTTGTCTTTTCTTCTTGATTGTATTCATTCCGGCGTAGCTTTGCGCGTGGAAAACCCAGCCCCTTCTCTGGAAACCCCCATTTCAATTGCAGCCCTCTCAAGGGGAGCTGCTCAATCTCGTTTTCTAAAATGGAATCTGCATGCAGGTTGTCTTCGTTTTAGGTGTGCTTGCGCTCGCTGCGACGGGTAGTGGGAAAAGGATATGAGTTTAAAAGAAAAGATAGTAGTCCCCGTAGTTCACGCAGGAAAAGTGGAAACTCTTCCGAAATGATTCTGCGCAATCCACTTGGCCGGCTGTCGGGTTTTCTAAATCGGCGCTGTGCAATTCAGGAGTTTTGGAAATCTGGATTGAATGCGGTGTCAGCCAGCCCCACTTTCCCACGTCTCCCACAGGCAACCCAAAAAGGCCTGTGCAAAGCCGATAGTTTGTGTGAAGAGCGCGTTCTGGAACGCATAGGGCAATCGTTTTAAGCAGCCGCGTCCTCCACATAGGAGCCTCCCTCCACATCTTTCCCAGTTCTTTTATACTGGTCTGTCCATGTCCTACACTGCAGCCATCGATCAACTCAACGCCATGGTGCCCGAGCTCTATACCGGCTCTGGTCAACCGCGGCGCAAATTTTCGCTCGACGAGATTCGCATCCTCCTCGATGCGCTCGGGAATCCGCATCATCGCTTTCCCTCCGTGCTCATTGCGGGAACCAACGGCAAAGGCTCCACGGCTGCAACCTTGGCCTCCATCCTGACCGCCAGCGGATTGCGCACCGGACTCTACACCTCACCTCATCTGGCGCGCGTCAACGAGCGCATGCGCCTGGATCGCGTCGAAATCGCCGACGCTGCCTTTGCCGCCCTCTACTTCCGCGTCCACGATGCCGCGCAACAACTCGTGCTCGATGGACGGCTCCCCCAACTCCCCAGCTTCTTTGAGATTCTCACCGCCCAGGCCTTCCTCTACTTTGCCGAGGCGGAAGTCGAGATTGCGGTCCTTGAGGTCGGCATGGGCGGACGGCTGGACGCAACCAACATTGTCGATCCGCTGCTCTCTGTAATCACCGACATTTCGCTTGACCATACCGAATGGCTGGGCTCGACCATCGCCGCCATTACCCGCGAAAAGGCCGGCATTCTGCGTCGAGGCGGGACCATGATTACCCTGCCACAGCATCCCGAGGCCAATCAGGCTCTGGGTAAAGTAGCGGCCGAGTTGGATGTGCGCGGAGTGAGCGCCGTGCCTTATATGCCCTCGCTCGGCGCAAGTACACTTTCCGCCTATTCCGTTGAAGTTCTCGGCGCAGCCATTGAAGTGGATTCCCCACTCGCCGGCGCGCATCAGCACCGCAACCTGGCTCTGGCCATAGCCACGGCCGTCGAGTTAACTACCCACCATGGCTTTCCCATCACGCCCGCCGCCATCGCCGACGGCATTCGCCAAACCCGCTGGCCGGCGCGTCTCGAACACATGCAAAGAAACGGCGTTGATTGGATTCTCGACGTGGCCCATAACCCAGCCGGCGCCTGGGCTCTGCGCGCCGCCATGAGTGCTTTCCCGGGCGAACACCCCCGCACGCTCATCTTCAGTTGTCTGCGCGACAAGCCCGTCGCCGAGATGGCGCAGATTCTTTTCCCACTCTTCGATCAAGTCATCCTGGCGCCCATTCACACCGCCCGCGCCGCCGCCCTGGACGATCTGCTGGCCGCCGCCCACTCGACAGGAACCCCGGCGGTCGCCGCCGAGTCGGTCGCCGCCGCCCTCCAGCTTGCTCTGCATCGGGTTGGCTCGCAGCCCAATGCTGGGGTCATAGTGGTCTCCGGCTCGGTGTATCTGGTGGGCGAAGCCCGCACCCTGCTACTCGAAGATAAGTTACTCATAGTTAAGGGGTTAGACGCGTGAACCGGCCGCCAAGCCCACTCCTGCGGCTCTACCGCTGGCGCACCAATCTCATTCAAATCCCGGTAATGGCAGTCATCACGGCTGTGTGTGGCTCGATTTCGTTGCTGGTGTCCCTCCTGGATACGAGCGGCCGCGTGCAGCACCGCCTGGCCCACATCTGGGCGCGGGGGCTGGTCTGGGGTTCAGGCTGCACTCTCACCGTCCGCGGCGCGGAAAATCTGTGCAAGCACCCGGTTGCCGTTTTCGCTGCCAACCACACCTCCTACATGGATACGCCGGTGATTTTTGCCGCGCTCCCTTTCCAGTTTCGCATTCTTGCCAAGCGGGAATTATGGCCTATCGCGTTCATAGGATGGTACTTAGATCGATCCGGCCAGATCCCGATCGACACCGTTAACCCACGCGCCACCCTCTCCAGCCTCGGCGTGGGCGTCAAGGCGCTGCGCGCCGGAATGCCTTTGTTCATCTTCCCGGAAGGGGGAAGAACTCCGGACGGCCAGTTGCAGCCTTTCATGTCAGGCGCCGCCTACCTGGCAATTCGCGCTCAGGTACCGCTGGTGCCCATCGCGCTCAGCGGGGTCTACGATCTGCTGCCCATGCACACCCAGCATTTTTATCC
>PMOF01000010.1 GCA_003162495.1 Acidobacteriaceae bacterium | reverse complement strand
ACCTTTGCCAAGTTGAGCGTCTCCGCACTGATGTTCGATTACATCCTGACCGGACCCATCTCAGGCGTTTCGGCGGGACAATATATTACCGGTCTGATGAACGAGCTGATGACTGTGGCGGCCAATAGCCACTGGCTGCCTCCGGCTCTGATGGATGCGCATAGCAACCCCTTCCAGTTCGATATGAATCACACCTCGGCAGTCTTCGCCGCCGCGGTGACCGTCTATTACTGGTGGCAGAACATCAAGGGCATCGAGGAATCCAGCGGCAAGGCTCTGCGGGTCATGCAGATTACCACGGTGATGGTGGTGATTCTCTTGCTGTGGGGCGTTTTCTCGGTGATGGTGCGAGGCGTTCATCTGCCTCCGCCGCCTACGCCTTCCAATCTCAAGTTCAGCACCGATGCTCTGGGGTTCCTCAAAGGAACGTCCCTGGTGCCGGTGCTCGGTCTGTTCGGCATTCTCATGGCCTTTGGCCATTCCGTGCTGGCCATGAGCGGCGAGGAAAGCCTGGCCCAGGTCAATCGCGAGATCGAGCATCCAAAGCTCAAAAATCTCAAGCGGGCTGCAATCGTCATTGCCATTTACAGCCTGATCTTTACCGGCGGCGCCACCCTGCTGGCCTCCATGCTGATCCCCACTTACCAGCGCACCCACATCTACCAGGACAACCTCATTGCGGGCCTGGCCATGTATATGGTGGGGCCGGTCTTCTGGCGCATCGCCTTCCGCATTTTCGTGGTGCTGGTCGGATTCCTGATCCTCTCCGGGGCTATCAACACCTCCATGATCGGATCGACCGGCGTTCTGATGCGCGTTGCGGAAGATGGGGTCCTCACCGACTGGTTCCGCAAGCCGCACCATAAGTACGGCACGAGTTCCCGCATCGTCAACCTGGTGTGCATCCTTCAGATGGTCACCATCATCGCCAGCCGCGGCAATGTCATCATCCTCGGCGAGGCGTACGCCTTCGGCGTCATCTGGTCGTTTACCTTTAACAGTCTGGCCATGCTGGTGCTGCGCTGGAAGTATCACGGCGAGCGCGGCTGGAAAGTTCCCCCCAATCTGCGCATTGGTAAGACCGAGATTCCCATCGGCCTGTTCTCGGTGTTCCTGGTCCTGCTCTCGGTGGCGGTCGTCAACCTGTTCACCAAATCGGTGGCCACGGTGAGCGGCGTTGCCTTTGCCGCTGCGTTTTTCGTCATCTTCACAGTCTCGGAACGGCAGAACCTGCGCAAGCACGCCATCACCGCGCGGCAGATGAAGGATCATTTTCAGCTCGAACACCAGGACACCATCAGCCGCGAGTCGGTGGCCATCCGTCCCGGCGGCGTCATGGTCACCATGCGCGACCCGTCCAATCCCTTCGCGCTCAAGTGGACCCTCTCCCGCACCAGCACTGAAGACCAGGATGTGGTGGTCATCAGTGTCCGCATGATGGGCGTCGGCGGTCCCGAATACCTAAGCGCCGAGGAACAAAGTTTCAGCGAGCACGAGCANNGTGGTTCCCGCCGGGGATATCTTCGCGGCCCTCGTGCAGGGTGCGAGCTCGCTAGAGATGGACTCGGTAGTGTCCGGCGTTTCGAGCAAGATGACCGCGGAAGATCAAGCCTTCCATATGGGCCAGGCATGGGAAGCTCTGCCCGAACCCAGGCGTCAGTTTAACTTCTATGTGATAGATCCCGCTGGATTGGTGAAGGTCTTTTACATCGGGCCGCATGCGCCCGCTCTGAGTCCCGATGACGTCCAATTGGTGCACCGGTTATGGCTCAACATGCGCCGCGATCCTTCTATGCCAGACCTGCATCACAGTGACATCATCACTTATGCACTTACCCGGCTGGCCGGTCAGTATGCTCGCGAGAAACAGGAGATCCTCCGCGACCTGCGCACTTATCGAGCGGCCGATGCGCCCGCTATTCGACTCGGAGGTCATGCGCTTTCCGGCATTCCGGCCACTCCGCCTGTAACCGGAGAACCACCGCTTCCGCCCAAAGCTCCGCGCTAACTGCTTCCCCATCGGAATTGGCGCGTTCAGTTCCACACACCCCTTTCGCGAATGCCTACTATCCCTTCTCAAATGCCCCCTCCATGTCCGATCAGATAGTAAGTCCGCGTTCTCGCCGCTTCCGTTTCACAGCGCCCTTTTGACCCTTGATAGCTTGATGCGCCCCAACGTAACCGGTTAACTTCCATAATCTTCTTCTGCCGTCGCAAAGGATTGACCTCACTCACTTTTTCTTTTTTTTTGTTTGTAAAATAGTCTATGTGTGCGTATTCTGTTTTACAGTCAATTGGTCATCCTTTGGGTAATTCCCTGTTTATAACGGGATGGGATGACTTATGCATTGCTGATAGGAGGAACTGTGGGAGTTTCGAAAATTCTGGCACAGATCGATCTTGAGATTGCCCAACTTCAACGGGCGCGTGCTTTGCTGGGCGGGGGGCGCGTCAAAGGGCCGAAGAAGTCCGCGGCAGCTCGTGCCGCCAAGAAAACCGTCAAGAAGAAGAGGAATCTGACTCCTGAAGGACGGAAGCGCATTGCCGAGGCCGTCAAGCGGCGCTGGGCAGAACAGAAGAAAGCCGCTGCAAAGTAACTCGAAACCCGTGAAGGCCATTGGGCTGGTTTGATTGCCGGCCCAACCTCCATCCGGGTCCTGTGAAACACATGCAGGCCGTTCCTTCAAACTAGATAGTTTCCCCCGGCGACCAGCGCACCACCTGCACACTGCCTTCCACCAGCGCAGCCAACTCTTCCGGTGTGCCCTTGAGCGGCGGAAATGTACCAAAGTGCAGCGGAAG
>PMOF01000237.1 GCA_003162495.1 Acidobacteriaceae bacterium | reverse complement strand
CCGCGGTAGCTGGCGAGATGGATGGTGCTGGTTCCGTCGGAAACGGTGAAGTCGGGCGCCGGCTTGTCCATCTGTGCGGGACGGGCGCCGCGATCGCAAGCTGCGATGAGGGTCAACGGTAAACAGAGGGTCAGCGCGAGTAAACGACAGGACTGCACAACTTTTATAATACGGAGCGAAGGCCCTGGATTGAAAGGGTGAGGCGCGATGGAGAAGGACAGGCCGAGCATTGGCGGGAATGGGCGCTATACGCCGGTGCTGGGACTGGCCGACGAAGGCGGCGGCGAGGCTGCGCTTCCGGACCGCTGGGCAAGGGCTGCGGGGACGGTCTTCGACCAGCCGGAACCTGATGAATTGATGGAGCTTACTGTCGTTGTTCCGGCACGAAATGAGGAGGATTGCCTGGGGGCATGCCTGGAATCCCTGGTCGCGCAGTCGGAGGAGATTTTTGAGCTGGGCCGGGATTGGGAGCTGGTGGTGGTGGACGACCACTCCACCGACCGGACTGGGGAAATTGCGCGCGGCTTTGCCGGAGTCACGGTGATGCAAGCAGGCGCGCTGGCCAAGGGCTGGACGGGGAAGGCAAATGCGATTTGGACGGCAGCGCGGAAGGCACGAGGCAAATGGCTGCTGTTTACCGATGCGGACACGGTGCACGAGCCGGGCAGCCTGCGCAGGGCGATCCATGAGGCGGAGCGGCACAAGGTGGGAGTGCTGAGCTATTCGCCGCGGCAGGTCGTGAGCGGGTTGGCGCAGCGCTCGCTGATGCCGCTGGTGTTTTGCGAACTGGCGCTGGCTTATCCGCCGAACAAAGTTTCGGACGCGAATACGCGCATCGCGGCGGCCAATGGGCAGTTTCTCCTTGTGGAGCGAGAGGCCTACCGGCGGCTGGGAGGGCATGCCAGCGTGGCGGACAAGGTGCTGGAGGATGTGGAGCTGGCTTTCATGGCCAAGCGGCGCAGGGTGGGGCTGCGGTTCCGGTATGCGGACGATGCAGTGGCCACGCGGATGTACCGGACGACGGCCGCGATGATGGAAGGCTGGACGAAAAATCTGGCTCTGCTTTTCAACAATGCGCTGGCGCTGGCAGCGTGGCGGGCGCTGGATATTGTGCTGCTGGTGGGGTTGCCTGTGCTGACCGTGGAGCTGTGGAATGCGCGCTTCGCGGCCCACTCGCTGGAATGGCTGGGCGCGGGCTGGGTGCTGGCGCTGTTGTGGGTGCGGACGCTGGTGCGGTTTTATGCGCGGGTGGCGAAGTCGAATTTTTCATTTGTGGATTGCGCGCTGGCGCCACTGGGGTTGCCGCTGTTTGTGGTGCTGCTCTACCGGAGCTGGTTTCAGCATCGAATCCTCAAGAGGGTAAGCTGGAAGGGACGGGATTACGCGGGCTGAGAGGTCTTCTGGCGGGTTTGGTTTGAGTCTCCCATGTCTCAGAATCGAGACATGGGGCACCCGCATCTTCTTCAGTAAGGGGTTGGAATGATTTTTTTGACGCGGCGGGCCACTTTTTCTGCTTCGCACTATTACTGGAACGAGGCGTGGACGGCGGCGAAGAACGAGCAGGTGTTTGGGCGCTGCGCGAACAAGAATGGGCACGGCCACAATTACACGCTGGAGGTGACGGTGTCGGGCGAGCCCGATTCTGAAACCGGATTTGTGTTGGATCTGAAGTGGCTGAAGGACGTGATGGAGCGCGAGGTGCTTTCGGCTTACGACCATCGCCATTTGAACCTGGAGACGACGGAGTTTGCGCAGGGAAAGATGATTCCGACCACGGAGAACATTGCGATTGCGGCTTGGAATCGGCTGGAGCCCTTAGTGACAGCAGGCGGAGGAGCGCAGTTGAGCCGGGTGCGGGTGTATGAGACGGCAGAGATTTTTGCCGAGTATCGAGGCGAGGCGTGAAGGCCTATTTCGGTCGGCGGACTACGCTGAGCGCGAGCCACCGGCTGCACAGCGACGCGATGTCGGCGGAGGAGAATCAGGCTGTTTATGGAAAGTGCAATAACCCGCACGGGCACGGGCATAACTACGTGGTGGAGGTGCTGGTGGGCGGCGCGGTGGATGCGGAGACAGGCATGGTGGTGAACCTGGCGGCGCTCGATGAAGTGGTGCGCAAGAAAGTACTGGATCGATTTGACCACGCGAATCTGAATCTCGATCCGTATTTCAAGAATCGGGTGCCGACGACGGAGAATCTTTGCAGGGCAGTGTTTGATTTGTTGCGGGATGCGATGCCGATGGGTGAGTTGACGCGGGTGCGCGTGGAAGAGACCGAGAACAATTTTTTTGAGTATTGCGGCGAGTGAGTTCTTAACGATCGTTGGACGAGGATAAGGAGCACGATGATGGCACAGCCGATTGCAGTCAACAAGTCCGTTCGCAGGGCGGTTGGGATTGACGAAGGGTTAAGCGAGTTCAGCACCGCGGAAATGTATCGCGAGATCCTGAGCCGGCTGGGCGAGGACCCGAACCGGGACGGGTTGGCGCAGACGCCGGCGCGCGTCGAGAAGTCGTTGAGCTTTTTGACCAAGGGTTATGGCGAGGATCCGGGCAAGATCCTGCTCGGGGCGATGTTCGATGTGGACTACGACGAGATGGTGATCGTGAAGGACATTGAGATGTTCTCGCTGTGCGAGCATCACATGCTGCCGTTTTTTGGCAAGGTGCACGTGGCCTATATACCCAAAGGAAAAGTCATCGGGCTGAGCAAGATTCCGCGGCTCGTGGATGTGTTTGCGCGGCGGCTCCAGGTGCAGGAGCGGCTGACGCGGCAGATTGCGGACACGATTCAGGAAGCGATTGAGCCGCAGGGAGTGGGCGTGGTGATTGAGGCGCGGCACCTGTGCATGATGATGCGCGGGGTTGAGAAGCAGAGCTCGTCCACGGTGACGTCGGCGATGGTGGGCTGCTTCCAGAAGAAAGAAACGCG
>PMOF01000175.1:8314-8934 GCA_003162495.1 Acidobacteriaceae bacterium | reverse complement strand
TCCTCATTGGCAACCACCCAATCGTGCATATGGTCGTTCATCGGGTTCGGATTGAATAGATCCCGGTCGCCAACTTCCATCCAGATGCGCAGCGGTTTGGCGCTGCTATTGGGGATGAGGTGCTCGTGAAACTCCCATGCGCCGTGCGGCGACTGCGAGTTATAAGGCCACTGCTGGTTCACATAAGTTCCCGAATAAGTCAGAACACGATGGTATAACTCCGGGTGATACCAGGCCATGATCAATGCGCACGACCCGCCGGAACTCCCTCCCATGGTCGCGCGTCCATCCGGATCCCTGGTCAACTTCACATGGGCCTGCGCTTCCACCATGGGCAGCACTTCCTTCTCAACGAACTCCGCATAGCGGCCGGACATGGTGTCATATTCCAGGCCTCTCTCGCTGCCCTGTGCGTCGCCTCCGCCATTGCCGATAGAGATGGCGATCATCACCGGCACGTGGTGCTCGGCGATCAGGTTATCCAAAACGGTGAACAGGGCTCTGTCCGGTCCGTCCGCGCCTACGATGAAAGGCGCGACCGTCTCGGGAACGTACTGATGAGGGACGTAGACCGCCACGTGACGCGTATAGGGAGCCGGGTGGCTGGTGGTCACCACAAG
>PMOF01000175.1:3120-8288 GCA_003162495.1 Acidobacteriaceae bacterium | reverse complement strand
CCGTGCCGTGCGGCGCGCCTTCCTGCACAGCCGCTTCAACCGCCGGGTTGTGAGTGGGGCCAAGGATGAAGTTTCCGTCCTTATGCGCCGGCGCATTTTCCCCGTCGGGCAACTCCCTGGCGCTAACATAACCCGGCGTGTTCGGATCGCGGGTGGGCGGGACCGGTCGCATGGGGTGCGTAGCCACCGGCGGCGCGGGCGGCGTCTGGGCCATTGCCTGGCCTGTGCCGGTGATCAGGCCGATCAGGAAAATGATGCTAAACAGACGAAGCATGGCAAGGCTCCTTTTTTCTGTTCTAAATGCTCATTCCAGCCGCCGACGGATGCCCTTGCAGTGTTTGGCATTCGCTCCGCGCGTTGTGAGGAGCATCGCTGCCGGCACCCAGGCCGGCGGGGAAAATATACCACCGATGCCGGCCTCGTCACAGCGCAGGAGATGGCATTCCGGCTACCAAAAATATGCTACCGTATCAATACACCGTAGCCTTGACCAGACACTTGGCGAGTTCACGGGCTGTGGTGCCGAAGCATGGCGGGCCCCGAATTCCAGGCGTGGGTCGCGCGAGGGCGGATGGGAATCCAGGTTGCGCTGAATCACCGGACACACTACCGGTACGATAGGGCAATATCCCTCGGTCCACAGGTTATCCAGTTGCGCCCCGCGTTCCATTGTCGAACCTCCATCCTGAGCTACTCGCTGGACGTCATACCGGCCGACCATCTGCTCAACTGGCAACTGGATCCCCACTCGAATCGTGTGGCCCGCGTGATTTTTTCCAGTAAAACCAGCGAACTCCGGGTTGACGTGAACCTCGTCGCCGATCTGTCCTCCGTCAATCCATTCGATTTCCTGCTGGAACCGGGAGTCGAGCAATACCCTTTTGCCTACGCACCGGAGCTGTCCAAGGATCTTGAGCCCTTCCTGTCGGTGGATGCGGACGCGCACGGACCCTTGCTGCAAGCGTTTGTCGCCAATTTCCAGGGCCCGAAAACCGGGACCATCAGTTTTCTTCTCGACTTGAATCGAAAATTGCGGGACGAAATCGGCTATGTGACCAGGCTGGAGCACGGCGTGCAGACCTGCGAGGAAACACTTCAGAAGCGGTCCGGCTCGTGCCGCGATTCCGCATGGCTGCTGGTGCAAGGTCTTCGCAATTTGGGTATTGCGGCCCGGTTTGTCTCCGGGTATTTGATTCAGTTGGCTGAAGAAGGCGCGGCCGACGGTCCCAAGACGGACTCCGCGGATTTGCATGCCTGGGCGGAGGCGTTCTTGCCGGGCGCGGGTTGGATCGGACTGGATCCGACCTCCGGCCTGCTCACTGGCGAGGGTCACATCCCGCTGGTCTGTTCCCCGACTGCTTCGCAGGCCGCACCGATCGCAGGCACGGCTGAGCCCTCCGGCGTTGACTTCAGCTACTTCATGTCGGTGCGCCGTTTGAACGATCCACCGCGAACCTCCAGGCCTTTCACCGATGAAGAATGGCAGCGCGTCCGGCAGGTTGCCCACGCGGTAGATGCGGAGCTGAAAGCGCAGGATGTGCGCCTGACCATGGGCGGCGAACCTACCTACGTGTCCATCGACGAGCCCGAGAGCCCGCAATGGAACATCGATGCCATGGGCGCAATGAAGCGCACCCGCGGCATGGCTCTGATCCGGGCGCTGCGCGAGAGAATGGCGCATGGCGCGCTGCTGCACTATGGGCAAGGCAAATGGTATCCGGGCGAGCCGCTGCCCCGCTGGGCGCTGAGCTGCTATTGGCGTGCCGACGGCGTCGCCGTCTGGCAGGATAGCGACTTGATCGCACTCGAAGATCACAACTACGGTTTCGGCCCCGCGGATGCTTTGAAGTTTATGGAAGCGCTCACCCGCCGCCTTGAGGTGAGCGCAGAAAACCTGCTGCCTGCCGCTGAACCCGGCTCGACTGAGCCTGTTGGCTATGTATTGCCACTTCGCCGCCGCCAACCGGGGATCCAATTGCGCTGGTCGAGTCAGTTATGGTTCCCGCACCCGGAGCGTCTGATCCTGTCGTACGGCGATTCGCCTATCGGTTTTCGCATTCCCACTGATTCCATGCCGTGGGTGGCGCCCGACGAGATTGAATATGAATATGACGCGGCGCCCTTCGCAGAGTGGGTGAAGCTCCCATCGCGCTCCGCACGCCGCATGGAACTCTTCGACATAACCCCGGAGCCTGATTCTCTGCCCGCTGTCTCGCGTGCCGCCGACACAGCGCCGGAGTTGATTCGTCCGTCGCTCTGCGTGCAGGTTCGTGAGGGCCGCATGCATGTGTTTCTGCCCTACGCGCCCAAGATGGCGGACTATCTCGACCTGCTCAGCGCTGTCGAAGATACGTGCAGTTATCTCAAAATGCCCGTTTGGGTGGAGGGATACGCTCCAGCTTCCGATCCGCGCCTGCGCTCCTTCAGCGTCACGCCCGACCCAGGCGTGCTGGAAGTGAACCTGCCGCCCGCCGGCAGTTGGGATGAGCTCGAGCAGGTCAATACGCTGCTCGACGCAGAGGCTCGCAGCAACCGGTTGACCGCCGAGAAATTCGCTTATGACGGCAGCCATCTCGCCACTGGAGGCGGAAGCCACATTGTCATCGGCGGAGCCACCGTCCTCGACAGCCCCCTGTTGCGCCGCCCCGATCTGCTGCGCAGCATGGTGGCCTTCTGGCAAAATCATCCCTCGCTGTCCTACCTTTTTTCCGGCATGTATGTCGGTCCCACCAGTCAGTATCCGCGCGTGGACGAAGCGCGCATGGACGCCTTGTATGAGCTTGAAGTAGCCTTCAGTCAACTCCCCGCAAGTGAGTGTCCGCCGTTCATCCTGGATGGATTGTTTCGCAATCTGCTCGCCGATGTCACCGGAAACTCGCATCGTGCCGAGTTCTGCGTCGACAAGCTTTTTTCGCCCGAGGGCCACGGGTTGCAGCTTGGCTTGCTTGAATTGCGAGCCTTTGAAATGGCGCCGCATGTGAGAATGAATCTTCTCCAGATGCTGCTGGTGCGCGCGCTGGTGTGCATGTTCTGGAGAGCGCCGTTCGAAGGCAGCCTGGTTCGCTGGGGCACCGCGCTCCACGACCGCTTTATGCTGCCGCATTTTGTCGCGCTCGACCTTTACGAAGTGCTCGCTGCCTTGCGGCGGTCCGGCTTCGACTTAGAGGAACAGTGGTTTGCATCGCACCTTGAGTTTCGCTTCCCCAGGATTGGGTCGATCGCCGCGGAAGGAGTCGAACTCGAACTGCGCCACGCGCTCGAGCCATGGAATGTGCTTGCGGAAGAGACCAGTTCCGGCCGAACTGTTCGCAGCGTGGACTCGTCTCTTCAGCGCATGCAGGTTCGGTTGTCCGGATTCCCGGCGGAATCCCGTTTCGCAGTCGCATGCAATGGCCGCATGGTGCCGCTTCAACTCACCAGTGAGCGAGGCGTCGCGATAGCGGGCGTGCGCTATCGTGCGCGAAAATTATCCGCCTCCCTGCACCCGACGGTTCCGATTCACGCGCCGCTGGTTTTCAATTTGATCGATCGCTGGAAGCAGCGCTCGATCGCGCAATGCACTTTTTATGTCGGACCTCCCCGCGGGGGCATTTATGAAGCCCTCCCTGTCGACGCTGCCGAGGCGGAAGCCCGGCGTCTGGAGCGCTTTCAAGTGACCACCGCTCCAACCGGCCCTATAGCTGCACCGGAGAAAGAGAATAACCCGCTCTTTCCCATTACTCTCGACCTGCGGCTGCCTCCGCCTGGACAACCGGCTCCAATCGAGTCGAAGGAGGTCGTCCAATGACCACTGTCGATCTCTATCAGACTCCGCTTCGCTATGGTCCCGCCTATGACGAGTTATCGGCCGACGGTGTAACTCCCCGCCCCCATTGGACACACCTTATGGAGTCCCTGCGCATCATCGGGCCCGAAGAGTTAGGGCGGCGTTGGGGCCGCGCCGAGCGACGGATTCGCGAGAACGGGATCACCTATAACATCTACAGCGATCCGCTGGGAGCCAATCGTCCCTGGCAAATCGATATTCTTCCCTTGCTGATCCCGGCTGAAGAGTGGCGCGTCATTCAAGCCGGCATTGTGCAGCGCGCCCAGTTGCTCAGCCTGCTTCTCGAGGATCTCTACGGACCGCAGGAATTGATCGCCAATGAGCGCTTTCCTGCCGCGCTGCTCTATGCCAACCCCGCATTCCTGCGGCCGCTGGTGGGTGTGCCCGTGCCGGCCCACAGTTATCTTCACATGCTCGCGGTCGATCTTGCGCGTTCACCGGACGGCCAGTGGTGGGTGCTTGCCGATCGCACCCAGGCTCCCTCGGGCAGCGGCTATGCCCTGGAGAACCGCACCATCGTCTCCGACGTTCTGCCAGATCTCTTCCGCACCTCAAATGTATTGCGCCTTGCTCCTTTTTTTCGCGCGCAACGCGAAGCGCTCACCACGCTGTCTCCGAGCAGCCATCCCCGCATCGTGCTGCTCACGCCCGGCCCGCTCAACGAGACCTACTTTGAGCACTCGTATATCGCGCGCTACCTTGGCTTCACGCTGGTCGTCGGTGCCGACCTCACTGTCCGCGACCGCTGCGTTTTCCTCAAGACCGTCGAGGGATTGGAAAAGGTCGATGTTATATTGCGCCGTGTCGACGACAGCTTTTGCGATCCGCTTGAATTGCGCGCAGATTCGCTTCTCGGCGTGCCCGGCCTGGTCGACGCCATTGTGGCTGGAAACGTAAAAGTCGCCAACGCATTGGGCAGCGGCGTCATTGAGACCGCGGCCATCATGCCGTTTCTTCCCGGCCTTTCCCGTCATCTGCTTGGTGAAAAGCTGAAACTTCCATCCGTCGCCACCTGGTGGTGCGGTCAGCCCTACGCGCTCGATTGGGTGCTGAAGCATCTCGATTCCGTTGTGGTCAAGCCGGCGTTCCCCGCGCGTGGCATGGAGCCGGTGTTCGGCGCGGAACTCAAGCCGGCCGAAAAGGGCAAGCTTGCCGAACAGTTGCGGGCGCACCCGCATGAATATGTGGCGCAGGAGCAGGTTGCTTTATCCAGTGCGCCGGTTTGGGATAGCGGACACATTCACTCGCGCAGCGTGGTGCTGCGAGCCTACGTGCTCAACACCGGCGACGGATGGACGGCGATTCCCGGAGGTTTGGTGCGAGTTGCCGGATCGGAAGGCTC
>PMOF01000175.1:0-3101 GCA_003162495.1 Acidobacteriaceae bacterium | reverse complement strand
CCGGTCGTGTTGCGCCGCGAGTTGCCCGGCGTGCCCAGCAGCGTGGCCGACAATGTTTTCTGGCTGGGCCGCTATGTCGAACGGGCAGAGAACACAGCCCGCATTGTGCGCGCTTTGATCTCGCGCGTGCGGCGCGCCGGCGGGGCGGAGCTGCAGTGCCTCATCCGCCTGCATAGCTGTCTGGAGTCACTGCATAGCAAATTGCCAAAGGCAAAAAACAAGCGTCCGACTTCGCCGCAATTCGAACACGAATTGATTTCAGCCATTGCCGATCTCAAACGAGCCGACAGCCTGGCCTCCACACTGGCAGAGGTCGCGCGCGTGGGCGGCAGCGTGCGCGAGCGGTTATCCACTGACATGATGATCCTCATCGGCCAGTTGCGGGATTCGATTCCAGTTGATCGGGAGATACAGATCCTCGAGTATCCCGCCATTCTGACCCTCTGCCTGGAACGCCTCTCTGCATTTTCCGGAATGGAGCGTGAAAACATCAATCGCGGATTGGGTTGGTTGTTCATGAGCATTGGCCGCCGCCTGGAACGAGCCATCTATCTCACCCGGCAACTCCGCGAGATCACCCGGCCACTTCCTGAGCAGGACTGGTCGCTCCTTGAGTGCCTGCTCGAAGTCGGTGATAGCTCCATGACTTACAGGACGCGTTACTACACTACCCTGCAGCCACTGGCCGTGCTGGACGTGTTGATGGCCGATGAAACCAATCCCCGATCGTTGAACTTTCAACTGGCCCATCTTGCCGATCTCTATGAAAAGCTGCCGCGACATCTGCCGGAAGATTTGCAAGCCATGCGAGACGCGCTGGCTTTGCTAAGAAGCTTCGATCTGAGCAAAATCAAATACCCGTTGCCCGGCGCCCCAATTGCGACCCATGGCTCCGACGGTCTTGCACGTCTGGCGCGCTTCCTCAAAGGGCTGGAGCAGTTACTCCCCTCATGGTCCAATAACTTATCGGGCAGATACTTTAACCATGCACGCACCTTGCCCATCTCCATAGGCCTATGATTTACAAAATCATCCATCGCACCGCCTACAAATATAAATACTCGGTGTCGGCGGGCAACCACGTGGCCTGTCTCAAGCCGCGTTCTCTAGCCCGCCACCGCTTGATGCAAAGCGAACTACTTGTTGAGCCGGCCCCGGCAACGATGACCGAGCGAGTGGACTACTTTGGAAATCTTCTCTACTTTTTCACGGTTCAGGAACCGCACAAAGAATTGGTGGTAGAGGCGCGCAGTGAAGTGATTATGGCGGACAACGCAACAGCGGTGCCGCAACCGTCGCCGCCGTGGGAAGAAGCGGTGCGATCGCTGCCTGAGGATCATAGTCCCGCCGGGCTCGATGCATACCAGTTCACATTTGAATCGCCGCGCATCCGGCTGCGGCCGGAGTTTGCCGCCTATGGCCTTCAGTCGTTTACTACCGGACGTCCTTTGCGCGAAGCTCTTCTCGATCTCACGGCGAGAATATACAAAGATTTTCGCTTTGATTCAAAAGTGACTACTGTTCGCACCACGCCCGAAGAAGTTTTTGTGAAGCGGCGCGGCGTATGCCAGGACTTTGCGCACTTTCAAATTGCGTGCCTCCGATCCTTGAATCTTTCGGCGCGGTATGTCAGCGGATACCTTCGCACCTATCCGCCTCCCGGCCAACCGCGGCTGGTGGGTGCGGACGCATCTCACGCATGGGTGTCCGCGTATTGTCCCGGAAGCGGCTGGCTTGACCTCGATCCCACCAACAACCTTGTCCCTTCAAACGGCCACGTGACACTTGCATGGGGCCGTGACTATGGCGACGTGAGTCCACTGCGCGGCTTGATCCTGGGTGGCGGGGCCCATGTGCTTACAGTCGGCGTCGATATGGAAGTGCTCGATGCGTGATTCCGGTTCATTGAGCGCGTGTTATGTCGCTCACGTTTCCACGTCGGATTGCCGTGCCGGCAGGCGCAGGCCCGTTGCAATCAGAGCCGCAAGCAAAAACGCCGCCGAGGTGATGCACAGCGCGGAGCTGAGTCCCCCATGTTCAGAAGAACGGCCGATGAGGTAAGGCGCAGCGGCGCTGGTCACGCGCCCGATGTTATACACAAACCCCATGGCGGTGCCGCGAAGAGAAGTGGGGAAAAGCTCACTGGCAATGACGCTGAAGCCGCTGAAGTAGCCGGTGCCGAAAAAGCCGACCAGCGGGCCAATCAGCAACAGCGCCGATGGCTCGCGCACGAATGCAAACGCGGGCACCAGCAAAGCCGCCATCAACAGATAGCCAATATAGGTGTATTTGCGGCTGAAACGGTCTGCAATATATCCAAAAGCCACGTAGCCCAGAAAGGTTCCCAACTGCATGACGATTGTCCATTCCGAGGTTTGGACGATGCTGAGTCCGCGGCCGCCCTCGGCAACGGACATGGAAAGAAAACGCGGCACCCAGGTGAACAGTCCCCACCAGGCAAATAGCGCGGCGGCATTCATGGTGGCGCAGATGAGCATGCTGCGGCCGAACTCGCCGCGAAAGAGCCGGCCCACCGGCACGCGCGCGGAGCGCTGCTGCATCCAGATTTCCGGCTCGTGCACACCGCGCCGCAACCAGAGAGTGATCAATGCCGGAACGATGCCGGCGAAGAAAACAGCGCGCCATCCGAAGCGCGGCATCACCAGCGCCACCACGGCAGCGCCCAGCGCATAGCCCACCGCCCACGAGCTTTGTACCAACGCGAGCGCTTTGGCGCGATGGCAAGCGGGCCAGGTTTCGGCAACCAGCGCAGCGCCGGAGGCCCACTCCCCGCCCATGCCCAGTCCCAGCAGAACCCGGCAGACCATGAGCTGCACGGCCGAATGGGTCAACCCGCACAGGCCGGTCGCGACCGAGTAGATCAGGATGCTCCAGGTGAGCGCGCGGGCGCGGCCAAACCGGTCCGCAAACCAACCGAAGCCCAGGCCGCCGACGGCTGCCGAGACCAGCGTGGCCGACATCATGGCGCCGCTCATGGCTGCGGAAAGATGCATTTCGCGTTGCACCTCGCCCAGCACCAGCGCGTAGAGCATCACGTCCATGCTGTCGAGCATCCAGCCCATGGAAGCCGCCAACAGCGT
>PMOF01000230.1 GCA_003162495.1 Acidobacteriaceae bacterium | reverse complement strand
ATGTCGGAGATGGCGTTGGTGAGGGGAATGCCTTTGGGGCAGACTTCGACGCAGTTCTGCGCGAAACCGCACTCCTGAATGCCGCCGTCGCCGGCGAGGGCGCGAAGCCGCTCTTCCTTGAGAACTTTTCCAGTAGGGTGGTCGTTGAAGAGCTTGACCTGGGCGATGGTCGCCGCGCCCACGAAGCCGGTCGCGTCATTGAACTGCGGGCAGACTTCCATGCAGCAGCAGCAAGAGATGCAATTGGACAGTGGGTAGCTGCTCTCCTGCTGTTGCGGGAAAACGCGCGGCCCCGATCCCAAATCGTAAGTGCCGTCGATGGGAACCCAGGCCTGGACGGCTTTGAGATTTTCAAACAGCACGGAGCGGTCGACCTGGAGGTCGCGGACGAGCGGGAATTTACTGAGCGGCTCAAGTTTGATGGGCTGCTCAAGGTTATCAACCAGTGCAGAGCAGGCCATGCGGGCTTTGCCGTTGATGCGCATGGCGCAGGAGCCGCAGATTTCTTCAAGGCAGTTGGAATCGTAGGTGATGGGCGTGGTTGCGCGGCCTTCGGCGGTGACAGGGTTGGCCGCGATTTCCATCATGGCGGAGATGACGTTCATGCCGGGACGCCACTCAAGCTCGAAGTTCTCCCAGACGGAAGGAGCATCGGGGCTGGCCTGGCGCTTGATTTCGAGTGAAACGGTTCTGGTTGCCATGATGTTTTATTGATCCCTCAGGGGCTAAAGCCCCGAAACAATTGAGCGGCCACATCGGCACGAGTCAACTCGTGCCGTGATACAAAGCTACTTTGCTGCGGTGTAACTGCGTGGCCGTGGTTTGATGAACTGCGTGTCGACTTCTTCGTATTCAAAGCGCGGGCCTTCTGGCGCGCCGGTGAAGCTGGCCTTGGTGGTCTTCAAGAATTTCTCGTCGTTGCGGTCGGGGAAGTCGGGTTTGTAATGTGCGCCGCGCGACTCATCCCGCAACAGCGCTCCAAGAGTAATGGTGCGAGAGAGTTCCAGCATGTTCTTCAACTGACGCGCGAAGGCAAAGCTGGTGTTGGCCCACTGGCTGCGGTCGCTGAGATTGACCCGTTTGTAGCGGTCGAGAAGCTCAACGATTTTGTCGTCGGCAAGCTTGAGGCCTTTGTTGTAGCGGATGACGGTGGCGTGTTCGGTCATCGTGCTTCCGAGCTCGCGCCACAGCTTGAAGGGATTTTCCGTGCCTTCGTTGTGGAGCAGTTTCTTGTTGATCTCGGATTGGCGCGCGAGTTCGGCAGCGGCGCCGCCATCGCCCTCCGCGGAGGGCAGGCTTTTCGCGTACCTCAACGCGTTCGGTCCGGCGACGAAGCCGCCGAAGATACAACTGACGAGCGAATTTGCGCCCAGACGATTGGCGCCATGATACTGATACTCGCACTCTCCAGCGGCAAAGATGCCGGGGATGTTGGTCATCTGGTTGAAGTCGACCCACAGGCCGCCCATGGTGTAGTGCATGCCAGGAAATATCTTCATGGGGACGTCGCGAGGGTCGTCGCCGACAAATTTCTCGTAGATTTCGAGAATTCCTTCGAGCTTTCGATTGAGGGTGGCGCGATCGATGTGCGTGAGATCGAGATAGACCATGGGCTGGCCGTCGATGCCGAGGCCAAGCTCGTAGACCACTTTGTGGATGGCGCGCGTGGCAACGTCGCGGGGGACGAGGTTGCCGTATTTCGGGTACCACTCTTCGAGGAAGTACCAGCGGTCGGACTCGGGAATCTGCTTGATGGGACGCTTTTCTCCGGCGTTGCGCGGCACCCACACGCGGCCGCCTTCGCCGCGCGCCGATTCAGACATGAGGCGCAGCTTGTCTTCGCCGGGGATGCAGGTGGGATGGACCTGAATGAACTCGCCGTTGGCGTAGTAGGCGCCCTGCTGGAAGATTGCGGAGTCGGCGGAGCCTGTGCAGACGACGGAGTTGGTGCTCTTGCCAAAGATGGCGCCGTTGCCGCCGGTGGCGAGAATGATGGCGTCGGCGGGAAAAAAGCGGAGTTCCATGGTGCGCAGGTCGAGGGCCGTGATGCCCCGGGCTACGCATTTGGAGTCGAGGACGGCGGAGAGAAATTCCCAGCCTTCAAACTTGCGGACTTTGCCTTCGGACTCGTGACGGCGGACCTGTTCGTCGAGAGCGTAGAGGAGCTGCTGGCCAGTGGTGGCTCCGGCAAAGGCGGTGCGCTGATAGAGCGTGCCGCCGAAGCGGCGGAAATCGAGCAGGCCCTCGGGAGTGCGGTTGAAGGGCACGCCCATGCGGTCGAGGAGATCGATGATGGCGGGCGCAGCCTCGCACATGGCCTTGACTGGGGTCTGGTTGGCGAGGAAATCGCCGCCGTAGATGGTGTCGTCAAAATGCTTGTCGGTGGAGTCGCCCTCGCCCTTGAGATCCTTTGCCGCGTTGATGCCGCCTTGCGCGCAAACGGAGTGAGAGCGTTTGACAGGAACGATGGAGAAGAGGTCGACGGTGCCGCCTGCTTCGGCGATCTTGATGACGGCGGATAGGCCGGCAAGGCCTCCGCCAATGACGATGATTTTGGGTGCTGCCATTAAGTCTTCCTTTGCAGAGATCAG
>PMOF01000296.1 GCA_003162495.1 Acidobacteriaceae bacterium | reverse complement strand
GGGCACTGCATGGCAATGTTCATCAACCACAGTTGCGACGCCAACTGCGAGACCAGCGAAATCCGCGGACGGGTATGGATCAAGGCCATTAAAAGCATTGCCCCCGGCGACGAAATCACCTACGACTATTGCCTCTACGACGGCGGCGACGACGAAGCGATCTGCAACTGCGGCGCTAAAGAGTGCCGCGGCACCATGTATTCACCGCAAGAGATCCGCCGCCGCAACGGCGCAGCCCGGAAAACCGGCCAGAAGAAGACCGGAAAAGTCCTCAAGGAAAATGGCAGCCAGCGCCAGAACGGCAAGCAGTCCAAAACAGCGCAGGCATAAGCCGGATTCCGATCACTGAACACGAACGCAGCGAAGCCGTTTTCCACGAATTAGCCCTGCCGCCACCACGCAACCTACCCCAGCCGAGGGCGATACAATCGCATCCAGGCTTGCTGAAATCTGAAGCGGGTCAAAGGAGCGGTTTCAGCGATGGGTTACCAGGTTCTGGCGCGAAAATACCGGCCGCAGCGCTTTGCCGACGTGGCCGGCCAGGACCACGTGACGCGCACGCTGATGAACGCGCTGGCCCAGAACCGCATTGCCCACGGGTACATTTTTTCAGGCCACCGTGGCATCGGCAAAACTACCATCGCGCGCATCGTGGCGATGGCCCTCAATTGCCGGACTGAAATCGGAACCGCGACCCGGCCCACGCCGGAACCGTGCGGCGTTTGCGACTCGTGCGTGGAAATCAGGCAGGGCAACGCGGTGGACGTGATCGAGATCGATGCGGCCACCAACCGCGGCATCGATGAGATTCGCGAACTGCGCGAAGCGGCGCGTTACTCGCCGGCGCGCGACCGCTACAAGATCTACATTCTCGACGAAGCGCACCAGATTACCGAGGCGGCCTTCAACGCGCTGCTCAAAACCCTCGAAGAGCCTCCAGCGCACGTCATCTTCATGATGGCCACCACCGAGCCCGAAAATATTCCGCAGACCATCCGCTCCCGCTGCCAGCACTTCAGCTTTCACGCCGTCAAATTCGACGACATTCTGGCGCAGTTGAGGATGATCGCCGGCCAGGAGCAGGTGGAAGCCGAGGATGCCGCGCTGGCGCTGCTGGCCGAGGCCGGCGACGGATCGATGCGCGATGCGCTTTCCATCATGGATCAGGCCATTGCCTCGGCGCCGATCGAGGCCGGCCGTCCGGTGCTCTCCGGCGCGCAGATTCGCGAGCTGATGGGTGCGGTGCCCAACGCGGTCTTCGAGCGTCTGCTTGAGGCGGTCGCCGCCGGGCAGAGCGCGGAGCTGATGGAGCAGTTGAACCTGCTGGTGAATGCGGGCCACAGCCCCTCGTCTCTGGCTCGGCAAATGGTCCGCTACCTGCGCAATGCGCTGATGGCCAAGCTGGGCGGCGAACAGACGGAGCTGCTGCAGATTTCCGGCGATGAGCGAGCCCGCGCCACCCGCACCGCACTGCTTTTCAGCGAAGAGGAGCTGACCCGCAATCTGCAGATCGTGCTGCGCACATTCGACGATCTCAACTACCGCCAGGAACAGCGATTTCATCTCGAGCTCGGTTTGCTGAAGCTGATCCATGCGCAGCGGCTGCTGCCGATGGAGGAGCTGCTGAGCGGCGTGGCGGCCGGCACGGCGGCCAATCCTGGAACGCGTGCTGCCGCACCGTCTTCTTCTTCGCGGGCAACACCAGCCCCGGTGCGCCCGGCCACGCCACCTGCCGCAACCTCGCCAGCCTCCGTTGCCTCTCCATTCGGGCCGTCTGGCGGCGGATGGAATACGGGCGCAAAGATGGAAGCGGGAATAAGAGCTGATGCCGGGACCGCGCCGGTAGCAACGATGGAACGAAACTTGTCTGCAACCGCACCAGCAGCCGCGCCCGCAATCGCCAGCGAAGCATCCGGCAATTCGTTTATGGGCAGTTCGCCCTTCCCTGCTTCCGCATCCCCGGCCAGCGGATATGGCTCGACCGCAACCCTCACCGAAGGCGCGCTGGCCAAAGCTCCCGAGGCCGCAGCCCTTCCCATCGGCACTCCCAGCATGGAAGCGCTGCGCCAAGCCATCGGTTCAGCGCTGGTTGCAGGTGGGCACACATCGGCTGCGCAATTGCTCGGATCGGGCCCATGGATCATGGATGGCGCGAGCCTGCGCATTGAAGTGCCCGGCATTGGCAAAAAGATGCTGTCCCTGACGGTGAATGCCGCAGCAGAAAAAATGATCCGCAACGAATTGCAGCGGCTGGGCGCGCCCACGCGTTTCCTGGTCGTCCCCGGCGAAGGATCCGCTGCAACGAATCCGGCCGCCGCGCCCGTTTCCGTGCCGCTCGAGGGCAGCGTTCAGCAGGCGGCGCTGAGCAATCCATTAGTCCAGAAGGCGCAGGAGATTTTCAAAGCAGAAGTACGCAGCGTGGTTGACCTGCGAACCGATGAACCAAACGCTTCAAAAAGGTAAACAAGCTATGTTTAATCCCCTCAAAATCTCGGAGATGCTTTCGCAGGCCAGCCAAATGCAAGAGGAAGTGCAGCGCAAGCTGGGCGACACGGTGGTCGAAGCGGCCAGCGGCGGCGGCGCTGTGACCGCTACCATGAACGGCAAGAAACAGCTTCTCAAGCTGCGCATCGACCCATCAGCGGTGGTGGGCCTGAGCGGCGGCCGGCCCGACGTCGAGATGCTTGAAGACCTGGTGGTGGCCGCCATCAACGAAGCTGGACGCAAAGCGGATGAGGCCATCCAGTCCAGTGTGCAAGGCATGCTGGGTGGGCTCAAGATTCCCGGCCTGAGTTGACTTCGCATCCGCGTAGAAATTCCAGGGAGGCAACAACGTGTCACGCTATGCCGAGCCAATGGCCCGGCTCATCGAAGAACTGAAGAAACTTCCCGGGGTGGGCACAAAAAGCGCACAACGCTTCGCCTTCCACATCCTGCGTGCGTCAGAGGACGATGCCGCTGCACTTGCCGAGGCAGTGCGCGGCCTGAAGGCCGGCCTGCGCCTGTGCTCCATCTGCAACAACGTTACCGACGTCGATCCCTGCGCCTACTGCAGCAGCCCCACCCGCAATCAGCGCCTGATCTGCGTGGTCGAGGAGCCCACCAGCATTGCCGCCGTGGAGCGGGCAAAAGGGTCGCAGGGTGGCTACCAGGGCGTTTACCACGTGCTGCACGGGACTCTTTCGCCGCTGCATGGCGTGGGGCCGGACCAGTTGCGCGCCGGCACCCTGCTGGCCCGCGCGGAGCGTGGCGAATTGGACGAGGTGATCCTGGCCACTAGTCCCACGCTCGAGGGCGAGGCTACGGCCCATTGGCTGGCCACTGCGTTGCGCAGCTTTTCGGTCAGGATCACGCGGATAGCTACTGGCGTTCCTGCCGGCAGCGACATTGAGTATGCCGATGAAGTGTCGATGGCCCGCGCCATGGACGGCCGGCGGGAACTCTGAACGCAGATACGGACCTGGGACTTTTCCGGGCGTTTATGGGTGGCGGGGATGGCCCATGGAGATAATCTCAAGAGCCACCGGAGCCAGACCGGCCTCGGTGATGTTCAGCTGCTCGGCAGCCGCATAGGAGAGGTCAATAATGCGCCCCGGCGCCAGGTTGCCGCGATCGTTGATGCGCACCACGACCGACCTTTTGTTTCTGAGATCATGCACCCGCACCAAGGTGCCGAACGGGAGGGTGGGGTGGCAGGCCGTCATGGCATGCATGTCAAACCGCTCGCCGCTGGCCGTGAGGCGTCCATCGTGCATCGATCCATACCACGATGCGATACCGCGCAGCAGGTGTGCCCGCGATCTGCCTGCGGTCTTGTTCGGCGCAATCCCGTTCGGCGCGATCAAGGCCGGGGGCGCGCTGAGGCTGGGAGCTGCGGGAGGCGCGACCGAAGCAGGCCTGGGAAGCCGCGCATCCGCCTGCACCGCCGGTGTGGAGAGAGTCATCGCCACAGCCGCCAGCGCCACCACTGAAGCGCCTGCCAGGAGACAAAGTCCCAGCGGGGTTCTCAGGGTCACATTGCGTGATTGCCACCGAATAGCCATCAGTAGATTTTACTAAATAGGTACCTTTTTGACCATTTTGGGGAAAGAAATACAGCGGGTCTTTTGTCTGGAAACGACTGATTTCATTGATTTTTTCCGGCTAATCAGTTCTTTATCTATGACTTAAAGGGCAGCCTTCTTCATTCCCTGGGAAGATTGGTATGGCCAGAAGATGGAAAAGACCGTGCCGCTTTGCGGCGTCTTATTCCGGCTTCGCATTCTTATCGAACCCCCATATTTTTGAACAAGAGAATACGTAAGCCAAAGCCCCAGGCCAGTTCCGGTCTGGTCTTTGGTGGTAAAAAACGCCTCGAATATCCTCTCCCTCAGTTCGGGCGGAATGCCCGTACCGGTATCGCCGATGGTAATTCGGACGCCGTCTGTGGCCGAACTGCGATGCCGGCGGGCTCTGACCATAATCCGCCCATGCCTTCCCTTCATCGCATCGACCGCATTGATGAGAACGTTCGAAATCACTTGCTGGAACTCGCCAGGAAAAGCCAGCAATTGGGCTTCAGGATCGAGCCGGCTTTCCACCTCCAGATTGCTATTGGCAATGCGTCGCGCGTAGATCGCCAGTACATTCTCAATTGCATCTGAGACGCTGAAGCTTGACTGCGAAGTGGTGTCGCGATAAAAACCCAATGCCTGCTTGGTCATGTGGGAGACACGGCGCAACTCCTCATCCGCCATCTGCAGCAAGTGGTTCCCCTCGGAAGTGAGTCCGCGCTCGTTGCGCAGCAGGTAAAGAATGTTTGTGATGGCCTCCAGCGGGTTGTTTAATTCGTGAGCGATGGTCGAAGCCAGGCGGCCGGTCGCCGCAAGCTTCTCCGTCACCCGCAGTCTTTCCTCGGCGCGCATGCTTTGCGTCATGTCCCGCGCGATTTTTGAGGCGCCGACTACGCGACCATATTTATCCTTGATGGGCGAAATCGTGAGCGATACGTCCAACCGGGTACCGTCTTTCGCAATTCGCTGCGTGATCTGGTGCTCGATGTGTTCTCCCCGGCGCAGTTTGTTGAGGATTGCGGGCTCCTCGAATTGCCGTTCGGGAGGGATCAACACAAGAACCGACTTGCCGAGAATCTCACTGGGCTCATACCCAAACATGCGAGAGGCTGTCGCATTCCAACTTGTAATCATGCCGTTGAGGTCCTTGCCGATAATCGCATCGTCGGACGATTCCACGATGGCCGCAAGCCGGGATTCCGTTTGCTCTGCCTTCGCGATCTGGCGCTCTAATTCAAGCTTCTGCGAGTGCTCGCGCTGAGTGATCTCCTCCTGCAGAGCCTGTTCAGTCCGCTTCAACTCGCTGATGTCGAAGCCTACTCCGTGGATGAACCAGGGCCGGCCATCCTTACGCCGCACCATCTTTGCTTCGCACTGGAACCACACGATCCGGCCATCCCGCGCGACGACTCGATAGATCGATTTCAGCGGTTGTCCGCTCGCAAACATGACGGCAGCCTCGGAGCTCCACCGTTCCCGATCGTCGGGATGAATCTGTGCATACCAGCGGAGCGGGTCATCCAGCCATTCCTCTCTGGAAAATCCAAGCATCTGTTCAATCTGTGGGCTGACGTAGGCCTCGCCACTCCCGCCCTCCATGAATGCCATGAAGACTACGGCGGGGATCTGCTCCACGAGCACCCGATACCGATCTTGCATCGTGGGAAAAGCTTCATCATCATCCAGAAAGTGAAGATCCGGGGCACTGGAGCTTTTTGCCGCCCCCCCAAGACGAACAGATACCGGCGCGGCCACGTTCAAAGCGGTAAGCAGCGCTTCCGGGAACACCACTCCCTTCATACCGTCGGGAGATATGGAGTCGTCAACAGCTGTTTCGTCGAACAACAGGCGAACCTTGTCCAAACTCTGCACCCTTGATTTCTACCTCGCGGAATGCCTTTCTGCTCCGCGAATCGCCTGGGAAGCAGAAAGGCTTCAATTTTGGCTTCGTGCCTCACTCAAATATTTTATTGAAGGAATCCTGAGTGAATCTGCGCAAGACGCGACTTCCAGTCGGCTATTCTATCCTCCCGCGCCATTTAAGGCCGCGCCATTTAAGGCAAGCCATCTTTAACTTTCGATGCGGATTCTTGAAAGGGAGATGCTTGGCCGCAAAGGCCACCATTACACTTCCATGCCGCCGGCGACTGTCTACAAATGGATCCAACCACCGCGAATGAGGAATAGCGATCCCGCCGCGACGGCAATCGATCGTCTGCGATCTGTCTGTCGCATTGCGTAGGCTGGCATCTGTCTTGTGTTTATTTTCTAGGACGAAAGCGGCTCGCACAGGTCCGGCCGGTTGTTCCTGACATTCCCCACATCCGATCCAACTTTCCAGGCGGTCATCATGTCCGCGTCAAAGGGCCGGAGCAAGTCAACAGGAAGCTGCTCAGCGTTCCCCGGATCGAGCCAGCGGCCGTAGTCAGACGGTTTCACAATGACGGGCATTCGATCGTGCAGAGGTTGCATCAGTTCATTCGGCTCGGTGGTGATGATCGTGAACGATTCAAGCTCCTCGCCCTTGGAGCGATCCTTCCAACGATCCCAGAGGCCGGCGAATGCGAACAGGCTGCCATCCTTCATGGCGATTGCATACGGCTGCTTGTTCTTTGCATCGAGTTTTTTCCACTCATAGAAAAAATCGGCAGGGACAAGGCAGCGGCGGCGCTTCATTGCCTCGCGGAATACCGGGCTGGTGGTGATCGTCTCGGCCTTTGCGTTAATGGTGGAGTACGCGATCTTGGAGTCTTTTGCCCAGAATGGAATCAAGCCCCAGCGCATGATGGTCAACTCTCGCTGACCGGTCTCGTTCTCCAGCCGGACCACAGGCTGCAAGCTCTGCGGGGCCACGTTGAACGACGGCGCAAGGTAGGAGTCATCGAACACATCGGTATTGTGGGTTTGCATCCACTCCGCGATGCGCTGCTTGTCCGCCCGTCTGCCGTATCGTCCGCACATGCCAAGATTTTACTCATGAATGTCGGCACTCATACGAGACGTCCCTCGTCTTGATCCCAGCGAGGTGGCGCGGGCGCGTTCAAAGGCCAGTCATTTTCTCAATGTGCTCCGGATAGCGTGCGCCTTCGATCGTTATTTTCGAGGCAGCGCTTTCGATACCGCGCAGGTCGTTTGCAGAAAGCTCGATCTGAACGGCTCCGAGGTTTTCGTCGAGGCGGTGAAGTTTGGTGGTGCCGGGGATGGGCACAATCCAGGGTTTTTGGGCGAGCAGCCAGGCAAGCGCGATCTGTGCGGGCGTCGCCTTCTTCCGTGCTCCAATCTGGCCGAGCAGATCGACCAGCGCCTGGTTGACCTCGCGGGCTTCGGGCGAGAAGCGGGGGATGCTGCTGCGAATGTCGGTCGAGTCGAACTTGGTTCTTTCGTCCATCTTTCCCGTGAGAAAGCCCTTGCCCAGCGGGCTAAACGGGACGAAGCCGATGCCGAGCTCTTCGAGCGTGGGAATGATATCCTCCTCGGGCCTCCGGTACCACAGCGAGTACTCGCTCTGCAAAGCGGTCACGGGCTGCACGGCGTGAGCCCGGCGTATGGTCTGCGCCCCGGCCTCCGAGAGTCCAAAGTGCTTGACCTTGCCCGCGGCAATCAGATCCTTGACTGCTCCGGCCACGTCCTCAATCGGCACTTCGGGGTCGACGCGGTGCTGGTAGTAAAGATCGATGACATCGGTCTTCAGGCGCTTGAGCGAGCCTTCCACGGCCTGCTTGATGTGCTCAGGCTGGCTATTGGTCGGCCTCGCGCCGCGACTTCCGTCGGGATTGATATCGAAGCCGAACTTGGTGGCGATCGCTATTTTCGCGCGGAAGGGTGCGAGAGCCTCACCCAGAAGTTCTTCGTTGATGAAGGGGCCGTAGACCTCCGCCGTATCAAAGAAGGTGACGCCGCGCTCGACGGCTGCGCGCAGAAGATCGATCGACGCCTGCTTTTCCGGGAACGGTTTGTAGGAAAAGCTCATGCCCATGCAACCCAGGCCGAGCGCCGACACTTCCAAATTGCTTTTGCCTAATTTGCGCTTCTGCATTTTTCTCCTGCTGCCTGCAATGAACCAGTTCGTCGCGAATCACGGGCACGCCGTTCAGCGGTTACTCCTATTTGAGCGAAGCCATATCGATGGAGAAGCGGTATTTCACATCGGACTTGAGCAGTCGCTCGTAGGCTTCATTAACCTTCTGGATGGGGATGACTTCGACGTCTGCGGTGATGTTGTGCTTGCCGCAGAAGCCCAGCATCTCCTGGGTTTCGGGAAGGCCGCCGATGGGGGATCCGGAAAAGCTGCGGCGTTTGAAGATGAGGCCGAAGACGGCTACGGGCAGCGGCTTCTCCGGCGCGCCCACCATGGTCAAGTTGCCGTCGCGGCGAAGCAGGTTGATGTAGGCGTTGATGTCGTGATCGGCGGCGACGGCGTCGAGGATGAAATCGAAACTGCCTGCGTGCTTCGCCATCTCATTCGCGTCGCGCGAAAGGACAACCTCATCGGCTCCAAGCCGCAGGGCGTCGTCTTTTTTGCCGGCAGACGTGGTGAAAACGACCGTATGGGCCCCGAAAGCGTGCGCGAACTTGACGCCCATGTGCCCGAGTCCGCCGAGACCGACCACACCGACCTTCTTGCCTTTGGTTACCCCCCAGTGCCGCATGGGCGAATAAGTGGTAATTCCGGCGCAAAGAAGAGGCGCGGTTCCAGCGAGATCGAGGTTAGACGGAACCTTGAGCACGAAGTGGTCCTTGACGACAATGCTGTCGGAGTACCCACCATACGTCACGCCCCCGCTGTGCTTGTCGGGGAAGTTGTAGGTGAGAGTGAAGTTTGGGCAGAACTGCTCGAGGCCGGCCTTGCACTCCGGGCAAGTGCCGTCGGAATCCACTAAGCAGCCGACCGCGGCAAGGTCGCCGGGCTTGAACCTGGTAACGGCGGGACCGACTTTTATGACGCGGCCCACGATCTCGTGGCCGGGAACGCACGGGTAGACGGTCGGCATCACATCGCTCCACTCGTTGCGGGCCTGGTGGAGATCGGAATGGCAGATGCCGCAGAAGAGGATCTCGATCTGGACGTCGTGAGCTGCGGGATCGCGCCGCGCGATCGTGGTGGAGGCAAACGGCGATTTTGCGCTGGCAACGGAATAAGCTTTTGCCTTGTACATGGAGTTACCTCAAATTCCTTGCGAAATGGCGACCACGTCGCTCGTCAATCAGACTACGAAAAAGTATCCTTCAAGCGGTATCCTGATCCTGCCATTCTATTGCCTAATCCTGTCGATGCTTGGATTTTTGTACACATGATGCTGAATGCAAGGTTAACTTGGTTTTGAAGGAGTCATGCGGATGAAAGGGTCGAAGCACAAGGACATGCGCGTGGATAAAAGAGTGGATGAGATGCGGACGGAGCTGGTCCGCAAGATTACCGATCGCGCCGTGGAGGAGGGAGACACGCTCACCGAGATACCGGGTCTCCGCCTTTATCGCCGTTCCGTGCCCACTGCTTGCACCTCGGCTACCTACGTGCCCAGTCTGGTTGTCTTCGTGCAGGGACAGAAGCAAATCAACGTTGGCAAGACGACTTACTTATGCGACGGGTCGAACTTCCTGTTGACGTCTGTCGATTTGCCGGTGGTCAGCCAGGTGATCGCAGCGACTAAAAAGGAACCGATCCTCGGGTTGGTGCTCAAGCTCGAAATGCCGCTGGTCCGGGACATTCTCAGCCAGCAGGAGTTTCATCTGCGTGAGGAATCTACTGACACTCGGGGCATGGCGATCGGCGTCACATCGGTCGAGCTCCTCGGCGCATGTTCCCGGCTCCTGGACCTCCTTGA